>QQUB01000660.1 GCA_008501835.1 Bacteroidota bacterium | reverse complement strand
TGAAAAACAAATAAACCAGCAACCAAAAACCAGTAACTATAAACCGGCAACCAGTTTAAGAAGTGGACGACATCATCTGTGTTGACGATTACGCGGTCCGTGTGGACGTATGCCGCGCTGAAAAACCTTGTTTAGACTGTCAAGTTGTTCAGGAGTACATACTTTTTTTAAATTTTTATAATGATCAATAAATAGTTTTTCATTCATACTTTCCAGTCTGGCGATTTCGGCTAAAATGTTATTGATAGCCACTGTATCTTCGGTTTCGCCGGAAAGTTCTTTTATCAAGAGTCCCTTTTGTTCACGAATTTGCTGATAGACTTCTTTTCTTTCCTGAAAATGCTCTCTGGTCAGTTTTTTGACTTCGACCATCTGTTCCTCATCGAGGTTTAATTCCTGGTGGAAAAATTTGTCCACCTTGTTGAAGTGTTCACCCTTTGGCTGAGCCGGGGGTGGCGGAGTTCTGGAAATCCAAAGCGCTCCAAGGGATACCAGGTTAAGCACCACCAGCAGCACGATCAGCCATGTATTTTTATTTATACTTGCCATTTTCTTTATTTTTCCTGGAGGTAACTGTAACTAAGTTCGTATGAATCCTCCGAAACCAAACCATATTCATTGGCAATATTGAAAGAAGAATCCGAAGCTTGTGCCGAATGGTTACTAAATCCATCTGATTGTAAAAATACTACAACATTCAAAGCAATAAGCACCAGGCTAAAAGCCAGTTTGTAAGCAGGAGAAAGTTTCCCGAAAAAGCTATTTTGTTCCGCCTTTTCATTTTCAATCTGCTGTAAGACCCTTGTGGTCAGAAATGGATTCCCCTCGACCTGTTGAATGTGGTCAGTCATTTCCATCGTTTTCCTGACCTCCTCCTCAATATGTTTATGCTTTTTCTTCATCGTTTATAACCTTTTGATGTCTTTTGGAGTAATTACTTGCGGGTGTTTAAAAAAAATGCTTCAATGTTTTAATTAATAATGTATAAATTGTTCAAGGTGTTCAAAGAATTCAAGTTGTTTAAGGCGTTATCCTTTGGGGAATTGGTTGTCACCCACCTGGTGATCCAATCATTCAAGTATTCCTGTAATAATCCTCAAGAAGCTTCTGCAAATTCTTTTTGGCTCGGAACATCAGGGATTCGACGGACGAAACACTGGTATTCATTATTTCTGCAGCTTCTTTATAGCTCAAGTCGTCAATTTTACACAGTGTAAATACTATCCGTTGATTTTCGGGCAGCATTTCTATTTTTGAAAATAACACCGCCGTTCGCTCTTTGTTTTCCAACAAAACTCCCGGGTGGTCAAAATCTCTTGCAAGGTCAGCGCCATTATTTTCGTGCATGCCAACCAGCGACTGAAAAAAGGCTCTTCGTTTTTTACGCTTTTTAAATCGAATGGCTTCCAGGCATTTATTGACCGCAATCCGATAGATCCAGCTGGAAAGTTTGGAGTCCCCTTTAAAATTCCCAACAGACCGATAGACTTCCACAAAAACCTCCTGCACAACATCTTCAGCATCCTGCTTATTGGGAATGAAACCCAGGCAGGTGCTAAGCGCTTTGTCCTGGTACAGATCTATCAGGGTTCGGAACGCTTGTTCGGAACCGGCCTGAAGGTCCAGTACCAGCTGCTGCTCGTTGTCCAATGTCAGGTCTGTTTTAATTACCCTGGTCAAATTACGAAATATTGTTTACAACCCTTTAGATGGTAAAATGGAGGAATTCTTGCGGTAGGAGGTAAATTTTTTTGTTTAAAATAAAAAATGAGTCCAGTTCCGATTTTGTTTAGGCCAAAATAAGGATTGAACTCATTTTTAACCAAGACCTTGTTATTCTACAATTGTGACAAAGCCTGCAGTACGTCTGCCTTTAAATCCTCGATATCTTCTAATCCAACGGAAAGCCTGACCAGGTCTGCAGTTACTCCGGTAGATTGCTGTTGATCTTCGGATAGTTGTTGGTGTGTTGTGCTGGCCGGATGAATTATCAGTGATTTTGTGTCTCCGATGTTGGCCAGCAGGGAGAACAATTGAATGTTGTCCGTAAATTTCCGGGCAGCTTCAAAACCTCCTTTAAGTCCAAATGTCACAATTCCTCCCTGGCCTTTTGGCAGATACTTTTTTGCGAGGGCGTTGTATTTGCTGCTCTTCAATCCAGGGTAATTTACCCAGGCAACTCCCTCCTGATGCTCAAGCCAATTGGCCAGTTCGAGGGCATTTTCAGAGTGTTTTTTGATCCGAACATCCAGGGTTTCAAGTCCCTGAATGATCTGGAAAGCATTGAAGGGACTTAATGGACCACCGAAATCACGCAGACCTTCAATTCTCAGTTTGACAATAAAAGCTGCTTCCCCAATAGCTTCACTGTAGACCAGTCCATGATATCCCTTGGAGGGTTCTGTGAATTCCGGGAATTTGCCATTGGCCCAGTCAAAGGTTCCTGCATCGATAACGATGCCTCCGAGGGAATTCCCCTGCCCGCCAATAAACTTTGTCAGGGAATGTATGACAATATTGGCTCCGTATTTGATCGGATTGAGCAAACCGGGAGTTGCCACGGTATTGTCGACTATTAAAGGGATTTGATTTTCTTTGGCAATCCGCCCAACGGGTTCGAGATCTATTACATCGAGTTTTGGATTACCAAGGGATTCAACAAAAATGGCACGGGTGTTTGTTTGAATGGCTTTCTCGAAATGCTCAGGATCATCTGCGTTGACGAAGGTCGTTTGGATGCCGAACCTTGGCAGAGTAACATTCAGCAGATTATAGGTGCCACCATAAAGACTACTCGCTGCGACGATGTGATCACCGGTTTTTAACAAAGTCAGCAGTGTGGTCGAAATGGCTGATGTTCCGGAAGCAAAAACGGCAGCTCCTATGCCACCTTCAATTTCTGCCAACCGCTGTTCGAGAATGTCGTTAGTCGGGTTGTTCAGCCTGGTGTAGATGAACCCGGGTTCTTTTAGAGAAAAGAGATCCGCCGCATGGTCGGTGTTGTTAAAAACATAAGAAGAGGACTGATAAATGGGTACTGCTCTTGTCCCTTCTGTTTTACTGGTGATGTGTCCGGCGTGCAAGGCTTTACTTGCGGTTTTTAAATTGCTCATTGTTTAAGATTTTAGAAAGTTTGAAAAATCTTATCAACGAATAAGCCTGGGAAAACAAAAAAAGGTTCTCCCGACAAGTCGGAAGAACCCACGAGGTATATGAATGATAAACCTTTGTCTTTCCTGAACTTATCTTTCCTTCTTTTCGAAGGCTGGATTTAGCACCTTCCGGCAAATGCCGGGGTTGCTAAAGCTTCACAGGGCCATTCCCTCAGCTTTTCTTGATAAGAATTAAAGCCCCAAAAGTGAACCGATTGTGGATACGGTTCAACTATTTGGGAAATCTTAACACTTTTTTAACGGTTACCGGAATCGCTATTGAACAATGATTTCAAGGCTATACCTTTGTAAATGCTGTGGCGTGAAAGCATAGGTGTTGCCTTGTCGAAGGAAGGATCAAAACGGCCCCGCCAAAATCCGCTGAATCACGACCTCTATCAGTCCCGGACTGGCAATAGCCATAGAAACCAACACAAACACAATTCCATATACCGCACCCCAAAAATGTTGATTGTGCCCTATATTATCCGTACCCCTGCGGTCCATGTAGGAGGAGTAGGCCAGGTAAAGTACCCCAAAAATGATGGCCGGAACAGGCGGGAAAAGGAACATCTGCCATGGATCATAAAGAATATAGGCAAAAACAAGTGCCGATGTAGCTCCCGAAGCTCCCAAAGCAGCGTAAGTGTAATTGTCCTTATGACGAAGATATGATGGAATGGACGAAACCACGATAGCACTTAGGTAGAACAACAAATAGGCGATCTTCCCTGCCGTGTGACCGAATAAAACGAGAAACATCTGTTCGGAAAATCTTCCGAAAACATACAGCATATACATGTTCACCCCAAGGTGCACCCAATCAGCGTGGATGAAACCACTGCTCAAAAAACGGTGATATTCTTTTCGGTCATTGATCAATGTAGGTCTGAAAAGGAATCGATCCACAGTTGAACTGTCCTGAAAAGCTTTAACAGAAATCAGTACCGTAACTAAAATAATGATGTTCGTAAGTGTCAAATACGCTGCCATGGGTATTGAATGATTTTCTATTTATGATGGTTTTGTGATATTGTTGCGAGATGCGGGTCTGAAAATTTAATAACTCGTAACCCGAAACTAGCAACACTTACAATGTTTCAAACTCAAAAAGCTTTGCCAAATGTCCTTTGACCAAATTTTTTACTTCCTCCATATCAACAGCCTCTCCGAGTTCATTCTCAAGGGAAGTGACTGCTTTATCGGCATCATTTATTCCACAAGGGATGATGTTGTTGAAATGGTTGAGTCGTGGTTTTACATTAAACGCAAATCCATGCAAAGTCACCCAACGACTCAGGTGAACGCCAATCGCGCAGATTTTTCGTTTGGGGATAAACCCCTTTTCAGGTAACCACACTCCGGTATATTCCTTGATCCTGTAAGCTTCAATATCGTAATGCTTCAGGGTTCTGATAATAGCTTCCTCTAAATACCGGACATATTTGTGGACATCGGTAAAAAAGAAGTCCATGTCAAAAATAGGATAGCCCACGATCTGACCAGGACCATGGTAAGTGATGTCACCGCCGCGATTGATCTTGAAATATTCAAAACCTTGCTCCTCCAACTGCTTTTCATCCAGGAGGATATTATCTTCCGAGCCGCTTTTCCCAAGTGTATACACCGGAGGGTGTTCACAAAATAATAAATGATGCGTCGGAGCCGTGAGGGTTTCTTTATTGCGCCTCGCCTCGACTTTCCGATCCTTGAGTGCCTGGTGTAACTCACTTTGATAATCCCAGGCTTTTTTATAACTGATCAGACCGAGGTCCTCAAATTTCACTTTTTGCATGGTGTAAATTTTCGTAATTTTGAAGAATTAACCAAGGAATGCCCATCAATGATGAAAAATATTATACTAATAACCCTACTGGCCGGATTCGGGTTCAATCTGAATGCCCAGCCTCTCGCTCCTGATTTTACCGTCACAGATTCTGACGGGGTAGAACATCAGCTTTACCAGGATTATCTCAACCAGGGAAAAACAGTTGTCATTGACCTTTTCTTTACCTATTGTCCGCCTTGTATTGCCCTGGCTCCAACGCTGGAAGACTTTTATGAATCCTGGGGAGGCGGAACCGGGGATGTAGAGTTTATAGGTCTATCGATTATGAATGATGATTTTAATTCGGATTGTGCCCAGTTCAAAATAGACCACGATGTTTCTTACCCGATGGTGGGAATTGACGGAGGTGCTATTCCGGCAGTTCAGCCATATTACAGTGGAGACTGGGGACCTTTTGAAGGTGTCCCAACCTTTGTGGTAATCCATCCTGATGGCACAGTGGATTTTGATCCCAGCAATGGCGTATATGACGGACCTGGTGTTACAGGTTTACTTGAGGAGGCTATTCGTGAGACGGGAGCTCGAAAACCCTACCACCTTACCGGTACCGTAACTATGCCGGGAGGGAATGCCATTGGTTCCTTTGATCTTAATATAGAGGGTGAGCTGTATTCTCCAGGTCAAATGCTACCAGGAGGTTTGTTTGAACTGGATATCTTATTGAGACCTGATTCTACTTATGAAATATCAGCTGTTAAAAGTGGTAGTTACAATGAAGGACTTACCACTTTTGATATGATAAAGATCAGGAAGCATGTTTTGGGTATAGATAATTTTCAGGAACCCTGGAAATACCTTGCTGCCGATGCCAACAGTTCAGGCGGTATATCCACAGCTGATCTTATCCAGTTGACGAAACTGGTGCTGGCTGTCAGTGATAATCTGCCCAATAACGATCCCTGGGGTTTTATTAAAACCGATTACCTTTTTGCCTCGCCTGCCAATCCATATGAAGAAGCCTATCAGGGAGATGCACGAACCTATATGTTTG
>QQUB01000417.1 GCA_008501835.1 Bacteroidota bacterium | reverse complement strand
CACTTCTATTCTGATCATTGCATGCGTTATGGTGGAAATTTTGTCTACCAATATTGAATCTCTTTCCGGAGCTTATGAAAAATACGGTTCCAATCTGGATAAGGTAGTAGCTCAGATCAATGAAACCTTTAATCTCAATATAATTGAGGATTTTAAGGGGCGTGCAGGAGATTTTAATTTTGGCGAAATTCTAGGAAGCATCTTCAGCTCTCTTTCCAGTATAATTGGCAACGCCTTTATGATCCTGATTTATACTTTATTCATTGTTTTGGAAGAGACCAAGTTCAGGGATAAACTAAAAATGCTTTTTCCGGAGGAGGACAAATACGAACGTTTTAATGAATTACTGGATAAGATTGAGGATTCTATTTCACAGTACCTTGGATTAAAAACGGTGGTGAGTATCATTACAGGGGTTCTGAGTTACATAGCGCTGCTAATTATTGGAGTAGATTCGCCCGCATTCTGGGCCTTCCTCATTTTTGTATTGAATTTTATCCCTACCGTTGGTTCCTTGGTAGCTACCGTTTTTCCGGCAATTTTCAGTCTGTTGCAGTTTGGTACAGTTACCCCTGCAATCCTTGTATTGGTCATTGTCGGCGCCATTCAGATCGTTGTAGGAAACATAATAGAGCCCAGGTTGATGGGAACATCCATGAACATCAGTCCACTGGTAACGATTATTTCCCTTTCCGTTTGGGGCGTTATCTGGGGAGTGGTAGGCATGGTTCTCAGTGTGCCCATTACCGTTGTCATGATCATTATTTTCTCACAATTTGAGCCTACCCGCCGGATAGCGATCCTGTTATCAGATAAAGGTATTGTTGAAAATGAATCCTCGTAGCGCAGACTTCGGTCTGCGTCTTTGGAGAGGTTATAACCCTAAAACCTTTTCCCAAACCTCAAACGCAGGCCTGGGTGTTCCACTTTCGTCCAACAACCCCGTATCCCGCCAAATCTTCCCCAAATCCTGCAAGTCCTCGGGGAAGATCTCCAACAACGCATCAAAGTCCCGGTGAGCCCACCAGATGATGAATTCATAATTTTGATCTCTGGCGTTCAAAAGCAGCGTTTCCAAATAGGCCTTTTGCTCACATTCATCACCCTGGATATACAGGTTCAAGGAAGGTACAGAAAGGTCCTCAGCAATATGGGAGGTTTCCACAAAAGCGATGGGTTTGGTTACTTCATTATGTAAAAAGTCAAAAGCTTTTTGAAAGTCTTCAGCACTGTGAAATCCTTTAAAAAAAGGATAAAAGCTTATGGCTGCAAAATCCATTTGGTTGATGAATTCGGAAATTTCTTCTATGTAGGCTTCTGCACCAAAAACTTGAGGGTCGTAATAATTGTGTAAGGTTACCGATTGAGAAACCATTAGATCGGGGTAGGTCAATTTGATCCGATGGTGAATATTAAGCATCAGCTCTTTAAATTCTGCCCATTTAGTATTGGCATTGATCCACATTTCATTGACTTCAATTCCCAACACCAGATAATCGGGTTGGAACTGTTCGATCAGATACTCAAGATGTTTGATATACGCATTTTCAATATGGCGATCATTGATGCTGTTGTAAACAGGTGTGTTGCCGTCAAAATCCTCCTGCAAATCGGTTCTAAGTGTGTTAAGGATGCTGACGGAAAGCAGCAAATCCTTGTCTGTTGGTTTTTTGGAGACCTTGAAGGCAATATTTTCCGAAAACTCATCAGGTAATTTGGTGTCATCCATCCAGGCCTGCCAGGGGATTTTATCATCTATATGTTCAGCATAAATGTCGCCATTGGCATGGATGAAATCATAAGTTGAAGTCACATCATTCAATTCCGGACCATAACTCCAGGAGGTGAACCCCATTTTGAAAGTCCTGCCGGAGAAGTTTCCTATTTCGGGATTATCAGGACAGGAATCATATCCGACAGGGTCTGTTTTGGAGCAAGCGGCTGACAAAGCAAAAGTTGCCAGGAAAATGAAAAAACGAGTCATAGCTGTATATTTCAATTTGTGAGTATCCGGACAGAACTAGTTTCAAGTTGTTTAAGGAGTTCAAATTGAGCTTTGCGAAATCCCGAACCTGTCTGCTCGGCACCGCCAGGCAGGCGAGAGTTCATATCGAGTGTACAGGTAGTGTCGGGATGGTTCAAATTGTTATTTTTAGACCTCTGTGTTCACTGTGCCTTTCCTGTGTTCACTGTGGTTAAATAATTTGTGATGTTGTAACTTTTCAATAAAACTAGTTTTGTCCTCCTATTTGGTTGATTTGTTCTTAATACACTGGAAACCGGTAATACCCTAAGCTACTTAAGCGTTATTCTGTTACTTTCCCCTATAAGACCATTATTATCATAAACTAATCTAAGTTGCGAGTTACGATATTCGTGTTCCGTATTCAAGAGTTATAGTTGATGTTTTTATGGTTCAATTTGAAGGGCCAATGTATGAAAAATGATTCTTCAAAAACGCTGATAACCCATAACTCGGAACGTGTAACCTGCAACCCGACATAACTAACAACCCAAGTCTATGAGAAAGATCCTTATGGCCATTTTGGCAATTTGTATGACCACTACACTATCCTCCCAAGCACCAGTACTTCTTGAAAATTCCATTTACAGCACGGAGGTCTATTTTGATTTCGGAATAGATACTATCCGTACAGATGCCGATTCTGTGTTGAATGATTTGGTTGCTTTTTGTGAAAATCAAGCTCCTTTCTTTATAAAAATAACTGCTCATACGGATGCTGTAGGCAGTGATGAGAATAACCATGCGCTATCCCAACGGAGAGCTGCCTCTGTAATTGAATTCCTTGAAGCAAGAGAAATGATTGCTGATAGTATGACTGTTAATGTTTACGGGGAAAAACAACCTGTGGCTGAAAATGATACCGATGAAGGTCGGCAAAAAAACAGAAGAGCGACCGTAGAAGTGATCAAAATCAAAAAAATGGTGCCGCTGGAAGGGGAGATCGTCGATGAAGAAACAGGTGAAGGAATTGAAGCAGATGTTGTTGTACGAACTAAGGATACTCAGGATTCATTGAAAACCGATGAAAAAGGACGATATAACTCACTGGTTCCACTAGGGGAAGTAATTGGTATTGATGTCTGGGCTAAAGGATATTTCCTTCAATCGCAAATGATGCGTGTGAAACCTGGAGAAAAAGTAGAGGTGAATGTAGAGTTACCGCCCGTCAAAGAAGGCGAAAAGGTGGATATCCAGAACCTGTATTTTGTGGGTAACGAAGCCATTTTACTCAAAAAATCAGAACCTGAACTTCCCAAGATCCTTAAATTCATGCAGATCAATGACAATATTAAAATAGAAATAGCCGGGCATATCAATCGACCCAATTCTCCACCGGTAGATGTCGAAAGCTGGGATTACAATCTATCCCGACGAAGGGCATTACTGGTCTACAACTACCTTATTGACAACGGGATTTCAAAGGACCGCCTCACCTACAATGCCTATGGTAACTGGGAAATGCGCTACCCACATGCGACCTCTGAAAAGGAACAGTCAGCGAACAGACGGGTGGAGATCCGGGTGTTGGATGTGAAGGAGTGAATATCCAAGGTTTTGCCTTTGGCAGGCTTAAGGGTGGAAAGGCGACACCTTGTCGGAGGAAAGAATTAGTTTCAAGTGGTTTCAGGAGTTTCAAATTATCCCGGCACTTCATGCACGCGAGCCTGTCCCGTATCTTTGATCGGGAATCTCCCGATGGTCGATTTCAGTCTGATCTCATGCTAATTTCAAACCACATCAAACCAAGAACGTAGAGAGCACTGAAACCATATGAAACAGCGAGCCTGCGAGCTTCAATCATAGCCGATAGGCGAATTTCCCTATCTTTATAGCAAAAACAGATGGACGACAAAAAGAAGAACGAAGACACCAATGACGAATCCGGTGAAAATAAGGACAAACTCGAACTGAAGGTCAATGAGCTTGGAGAGATCACTTCCAATTTGGATATGGACAAGATCAACAAATTCCTCGATGAAAATGTTGAAGATAAAAAGCTCCAGGGAAGCGACGACGAAGAATAGGAATTATATTTCGATTTTGACTGATTTCGTTTGATTTTTAGAATTCTGTGCTGATTTTTTTTCTGATATGAAGTTATGTTTTGCAACATTTGAATTCTGAGGTTTTTACACCAAAGCCCCTTGTAGTTCAGGGTTATTTGGGAAACAGGCATGGAAAATTCCTCTTGTATGGTGTTCTGAAAAGGGAAAATAGCCTCTGGAACATTCACTTTTCTGGGTTTATAGCTGTATTTTTGCAGTCTAAATAAAATCAAATATGGCAAAGGTTGAACTTATCATGCCCAAAATGGGTGAAAGTATCATGGAAGCCACCATTCTCAAATGGGTAAAAAATGTTGGGGATAAGGTGGAAGAAGATGAAACGATCCTCGAGATCGCAACAGATAAGGTGGACTCGGAAGTACCATCGCCTGTTGAAGGTGTCATCGCTGAAATTTTGTACAAAGAAGAAGATGTTGTCGAAATAGGGAAGGTTATTGCCATTATCGCTACGGAAGGTGAAGATGTCAATGTAGCTGCCAGCCCGTCAGTTGAAGAAAAACCACAACCTGCAGAAGCAACCGCAAACGGTAAAGCTAAAACGGAAACCGAAACGCCAAAACCTCAGCCCGAACCGGTATTAGCTGAACCAGCTCCTGTCGCCAGCCCTGCATCAGGACGTTTTTATTCTCCATTGGTTCGCAACATTGCCAAAAAAGAAAATATCAGCACCCAGGAACTCGATGCTGTTCCGGGAACAGGAGCCAAAGGTCGAGTTACCAAAAAAGACATTCTGGCCTACCTTGAAAACAGAACCGCTGCCCCGGTTCCTACGCCTCAGGTGCAAACAGCTCCAGCTACCAACGGCACGCCAAAAACAACACCGACAGTTTCTGTCAGCGGTAATGACGAGATCATCGAAATGGATCGCATGCGCCGCCTGATCGCCGATCATATGGTGATGTCCAAACACACCTCTCCTCACGTTACTTCATTTGTGGAGGTGGATGTAACCGATATCGTCAACTGGCGGAACAAGGTTAAAAATGAATTTATTGCCAAATATGGTGAGAAGATCACCTTTACCCCGATCTTCCTGGAAGCAGTGGTCAATGCGATCAAGGACTTCCCGATGATCAATGTATCTGTGGATGGAAATAACATCATTCGCAAGCACAATATCAATGTCGGAATGGCTACAGCTCTGCCATCCGGAAATCTTATTGTGCCGGTGATCAAAAATGCGGACAATCTGAACCTGCTCGGGCTTACTCGTGCTGTTAACGATCTGGCCGGAAGAGCAAGAGTAAACAAACTCCTGCCGGATGAGATCCAGGGCGGTACCTTTACCCTGACCAACGTCGGTACTTTTGGTAACGTCATGGGAACTCCAATCATCAATCAACCACAAGTAGCCATCATGGCTGCCGGCGCTATACGCAAAAAGCCTGGTGTGGTGGAAACGGAATACGGAGACCTCATCGCTGTAAGACATATGATGTTCCTTTCCCTGTCTTATGACCACAGGGTAGTGGACGGCTTCCTTGGAGGATCTTTCCTCCGTAAAGTGGGAGACTATCTCGAAGCATTCGATCCGAACAGAGCGATTTAACGGTTTCACTGCATAAACAGGTTAAGGTTAGTACAATGGGAAAAGTGAAACCTGAATTAAAAGTGCATGGTGCATAGTGATAGGTGCAGAGTGTAATACTTTTGCACTTTTCATCCTGCATTATGCACTTTGCATTTTAGCTTTACAAAAATGAGTTTACCTCTTTATTATGTGAAGCGGTATTATCTGCCTGTTCTTCAATAAGATAAATCAAATAGCCCTGTGCATTTGCACAGGGCTATTGTTTTTTCAAGCTAATACCTGGAAAAAAACATGGGTGCCGTCAGGTACCCAATCCCGGTGTTCCGGTGCTGTAGGTACCAAATAACTCATGCGTAGAATTCTATGTTCA
>QQUB01000077.1 GCA_008501835.1 Bacteroidota bacterium | reverse complement strand
TGTTTTCGGAGAGAGAATCATCATGCAAATGACTGACAGCATGGAAATTGTCGATGATCCCAAAAACGAAGCGGCAAATCAGATAACCTACCTCATGCTGTTCACAGATACGAACAGAATAGATCTTAAATTAAAAACAATAGACAAGCAGAAATTACCCAATGACAGCCTAACTAAAATCCTACTGGATAAAGACGCACTTTTCCCCGGGGATCTAAAATCCAGTGACGAAGATTATTGGGTAAAAAAACCGACGCAGAAACAGTTTTCGGAATGCTGCAATGAATTTTGGTGGGTGAGTACTTATGTCATGAAGGGTGTGCTACGGCAAGAAGAAATGTATGCTAAAGACATGCTTGAAAAACCCGTCAGAGATATGTTTTTATTGATGCTTTCCTGGCAGGTTGGAATAAAAAATAATTTTTCCATCAACCTGGGCAGTAGTAATAAGTTCCTAAAAAAACATATCGATAACGATCTTTGGAAAAGGATATTAATAACCTACCCCAACGCCGAATTATCCAATATCTATGATAGTTTAATGGAAATGACAGATTTATTTCATTCCGCAGCAATTGAAATTGCAGAAGAATTAGATTACATTTATAATCTCCAGGAAGCTCAACAAACAAAAGAATACTTATTACAAAGAGGTAAAGAATTTAACAATCTGCTTTAATGAGCACCACCCTTCAGACATACAAGGTAAAAAACTGGGTAGTTTTCGGCCGGACGACCTTCAAGCCGCCATTCAACATTTCTGATGCCCTGATCAATGAAGCAAGGATCGTATATGTGGTCAATGGACGATCAAATTTGTATTCAGCCAATCAACATATTGACCTCTACCCCGGTGACACCCTGATCATGAAACCTGATAATTTTGTAAATCACTGGCTGGAAAACGAAAATGATGAATTCAATGAAGTGATCGCCTTCCAATTGAATGCTGATTTCCTGAAATATCTTTACGACAATCAAATACCTCAGTGGTTTGAGTCGGAAAGTTCCATACAAACAAACGCTGTGGTAAAAACAGGGCCACACCCCTTACTCAAATCTTTTTTTGACAATTTAAAAATCTATTTTGCCAACCCTGCTCACCTAAGCGAAGAAGTCATACAACTCAAGATCAAGGAACTCATTTCACTGTTGATCCAAATAGACAATCAGGGAGCAATCCACCAGATATTCGGAGCCCTCTTTAACGCCAGTTCCTATGACTTTCAGGAAGTGATCCAAAAGAACCTGTTTGAAAACCTGAACCTTGAGGAACTCGCCTTCCTCACCGGCATGAGTCTTTCTTCCTTCAAACGGAAGTTCAAATCCATCTACGGCACCTCTCCAACCAAATACTTCATTTCCAAACGCCTGGAAAAAGCCCAGAACCTGATAAAAACCACCGACCTCCGCATCTCGGATATTGCTTACGACTGTGGCTTCACAGACACCAGTTATTTCTCCAAAACCTTCAAAAACTACTACAATATTTCCCCTTCCGACCTGAGAAATAACGCTTAGGACTGATATTCCCATTTTTTGACCTGATCCTCCAATTGTTGCGTTCGCAACCCCTGCATCTTTGCATCGAATCATTTAAAAACAACTAATTATGAACAGTCAATTAATAGGAAAATCAATCCTCGTAACCGGTGCCAATGGAGGAATCGGACTCGAAACAGTCAAGATTTTAGCGGACAAAAAACTCAGCCGGCTTGCTTTGGCCTGTCGCACTTTGGAAAAAGCGGAATGGACCAAAGAACAATTACCTGAAAATTCGGAAACTCGATTTGAACCTTACGGGGGTTTTGATATGACCAGTCCGGAAAGCATCAAAAATGCAGTAGCCAAACTTCCTGCGAATGAACAATTTGACATCGTTTTTCTTCAATCCGGAGGTATCGTCGTCGCAGATGATTTCCAGTTTATTACCACTGGTAATACTGCTATCGAAAGGACCGTTTTCCAAAACGTCCTGGGCGGTTACCTCACTGTAAAATATCTTAAGGAGCGTGAATTGCTAACCCCAGGAGCACGCATAGTGTTTGCCGGAGGGGAAGGAGCCAGGGGGATTCCGGGTATGATTGAAAAACCGGTTTTCAATTCCGTTGCAGATTTTCAGGAATACATTCAAAAAGGACGAGGACAATATAACGTAATGTTTGCCATTGGTGTCTCCAAATTCGCCAGTGCATTACTTGTTCAAAAACTGGCACAAGAGGACTCTGATAATACCTACGTCTGGTTTTCACCAGGACTGACAGGTGGAACCAATGGACTGGACACCATGCCTAATCCAAAGCGATTTATCATGAAACATATCGGATTTCCTATGCTACAATTATTTGGAGTGGCTCAGAGTCCTAAACAGGCCGCATTAAAATATGTGGATGCCCTTGAAGGAAAATATGGAGAAAACGGAGATATCATCGGGGCACCTGAAGGCAAAGCCCTTGGTAAACTGGTAGATCAAAAGCCGATGAATGCAGGACTTACAAATCAAATGCTCATCGAAGCTTTTTGGAAAATTACAACCGAAAGCGTCGGCGACTTAAAAGAAAAAATGATTGTTAACCAATAAAAATTTTAATAAAATGGATCAAAATCAAAAAAATCAGGAATTGGAGAAAAAGGTAAACTGGAATAAAAGACATTTAAGAATTACCTTTATCATAGCTGTTATCTCATTTCTAATGATCTCAGGACATTTTTACCTGCACTTTACAGGAAAACTTCCTCATTAGGAAAATAAAACAGCCAATAATAATGTAAAAACGACTGGTGTGGCCTATGGCTACGCCTTCGTTTGTTTTATCCTTGGTGATACTTGTTCTATAATTTCAAACAAACTTATTATGGCCAAGAAGAATTTAGTAAATACGGAAACTGATAAAAGCGTACCTGATTTTATCAATGGAATTGCCAATAAGCGCCGGAAAGCAGACAGTGAAAGGCTGCTTGAGATCATCAGGGAAATCACCGGTAAAGAGCCCAAAATCTGGGGCGTCAGCATCCTGGGATTCGGCAAGTATTCCTACCAACGAAAAAACGGGGCTGAATTTGAATGGTTCAATGTTGGTTTCTCCCCTGCCAAGGCACATCTGACGCTTTACGTAATGTTTGATCTGACTCAGGAACAGGACCTTCTGGAAAAGCTGGGGCCCCATAAAAACGGTAAGGGTTGCCTGTACATCAAAAAACTGGAAGATGTGGATATAACCATTTTAAAGAAAATCATCGCCAAAAGCGATAAATGGAGATGATAATGATTTGTCTTCCTGATAAAATTAGTTCAATTTGTTTAAAGCGTTCAAAGGGTTCAAACCGTTAAAGGCGAAAGAGGACATCCTCCGTGCTCTCTGTGACTTCTCAGTGGCCTCCCGACCTTTGGTACGAGACAGGCTCTGTGGTTAGAACTATTCCCCACAAGATATTTGCTGATAAAAAGTATTTCTTCCAAAATACCATCCAAAAAGAAGCCTATGATCACCTTAAAAGAGAATAGTCAAAGAAGAAACTTCAAGGGAGTGGACTTTGAACTCCTGGCCGTCGGCCCAAAATCAATGGTCACCAAAATGAACTATAAAACAGGTGACCATGTTCCTTTTCATAACCACCCCAATGAACAGGCCGGTTATGTAATCTCCGGAAAAATTAAATTACAGATAGAAGGAGACATTCACGTTTTAAAACCAGGCGACTCCTATGTTATCCCCATGAATTCAGACCACAGCGTTGAAGTTATTGAAGCCGGAGAAGTTATCGATGTTTTCACCCCTCCAAGAGAAGACTATTTGTAAAAGCAGCGGTCAAATCCCAAACTGAATAATGGTCGAAGCACCTTAAATCGCGGTCTCACAATATTCAACATTAAGAACTCAAACTAATATTTGTCCTGACAATAAATTTAAACCAGATATTAGTCAGGTATTTTTATTTAACAAAACCCAACATTGACTCATGTACACTAAAAAAGTTTACAAGGCCAGAGATATGGTCAGATGGACACGCTTTGAAACTATCCTGTTCTTTTCCATAGTTACAGCAGTGACAGCCCTTTATTATTTCCTGGACTTACAATGGCTTAAATTTCCATGGACACCACTTGCATTAATTGGTACTGCAGTAGCTTTTGTGATTGGATTCCAAAACAATTCAGCTTATGGCAGGATCTGGGAGGCGAGGAAGATCTGGGGTGGCATTGTCAATACCTCCAGAACATTTGGCATGTTCGTACAGGATATGGTTTCCAATGATAAAGGCTTAGCCAATGTATCAAAGGAAGAAATGCAGTATGAAATCAAAAAACTTACCTACCGGCATATTGCCTGGATGACAGCCTTGCGACATGCGATGCGGGCTTCAAAACCATGGGAAACGGTGCTGCAGGAAAAATCCAATAGAGAATGGAGTCATATTGTGCATCCACCCGAATGGGACTCAGAAGTCGGGGAAGACCTGAAGCCATACCTTTCGGAAAAAGATCTGGAATACGTGATGAGCAAAAACAACAAACAAACCGCCATCCTTTATCTTCAATCGCATCATTTGAAACAATTGAAGGATCAGGGTATGATTTGGGAGTTTTCCTTCCTGCAGCTGGAAGGAGTGCTGGAAGAATTATTTACCCTCCAGGGTAAATCTGAAAGGATCAAGAATTTCCCCTACCCTCGCCATTTTGCAACATTGAATCATTATTTCATGTGGATTTTTGTTCTTTTGCTACCTTTGGCTATCGTGCCACAATTTGCGGAGATCGGTAAAACCATCAGCGAGGTACAGCCATTTTTCGGAGATCTGTTTATTTGGTTGTCGATTCCATTTTATGCTGCTGTAGCCTGGATATTCCATACCATGGAAAGAATCGGAAGAACAGGAGAAAATCCATTTGAAGGATCAGCAAACGATGTACCTATTTCGACCATTGCGAGAGGAATTGAAATTGACCTGCGTCAGAATCTGGGAGAAACCAATGAGGAAATTCCGGATCAATTCCCAATGATGTACGACACACAGATGTAGATCGTTGATCAGCCCGAGTTTTGGTCGAAGCCAAAATTCGGGCTTTTTCTAAACCATTTGATTTCCATTCCTTTATAAAGCTTCCTTGACAGACAAATTAGTACACGAATAATTTGGTGGCGGTGGCCCGAAAATCTTGCTGTTTACCTGCGGTGATCGTCGCGTTGCTCCTCAGAGTTGACGGAGGAGTTTAGATTTTCTAGAGTTTTTGTTTTACTTTTGGGGCAATGCCAAAAGTAAATGCCAAGCCGGCACGAGGCGATGCCAAACCAGACCACAAATAATTGTTATTCAGACTATTAAAACAAGTACAACCCGATATCTACTCCTCGCTGGAACAATTCTAAAACTATAGCCATTAATACCTAATCTAAAAAAACAGAATTGAGATAATTTGGGATAACTCATGTCACAAAAAAAACAAAACACCTATTAAATGACTTCCAAAAAAGAAACAAAACGATTCGTCGCCTTCCTGCGAGGCATCAACGTAGGCGGGCACCATAAGGTCCCTATGGCAGACCTAAAGCAATTGATGTCGACATTAAAATTTGATAATGTTGTAACCATTTTAAATTCCGGAAATATCATTTTTGATGCCGAAACAGATAATACTGAAAACCTTCAAACCACTATCTCCGGGAACCTGGAAAAAACATTTGGCTTTCCGGTACCAACCATTGTAAGATCTGCAGAAACCATTCTTGAACTATATCAAAAAGCACCCTTCCAGGATGTAGAGGTCACCAAAGACATTCGGCTGTATGTTTCTTTTCTGAGGCAGGACAAAAAACCAGATCATGAGGTCCCCTGGACGAGCCCTGACGGTTCATTCAATATCATCGAAAGCAATGACAGGATAATCCTCAGCATTCTGGACCTTTCCGTTTCCAAAACACCCAAGGCCATGGAAGCTTTGGAAAAGTTTTATGAGAAGAAAAATATTACGACAAGGAATTGGAAAACAATTGAGAGGATAGT
>QQUB01000341.1 GCA_008501835.1 Bacteroidota bacterium | reverse complement strand
TAGCCTCGGCTGGAGAAAGCGTAATTCCTTCCAGTAAGTTGTAGGAATATTCACAAACATCCCCGCCTTTTCCATCCATCATGAGATAATAAATCTGCCCGATCTCAAGATCTTCGGCCAGCATTACTCCTGTACTGTTATTTGGAACAGGGTTCAGACAATTCGATTTTGAAATATAGAAATTACAATCATTGGTTTCAAAAACCTGAACCTGTAAACCGGCGTTTTGAACACAATTAAAAACGGACACTTCAATCTCCAAAGTGGTAGAACCGGCAATAAACGCAATCCAGTTGTTATTTTCTACAATCCCACAAAAAGCATTGGGGGTTCCTGAGTTGGTTGCTGAACTGTTATCTGAGCAGTATCCATCAAGGTCGCACAACAAGGGAGCTTCCCCACAGGTATTACCGGGAGGTAACGGGAAATTACAATCCTGGGCACCGGCACTAAGATTAAAACACAACCAAAAAATGCTTGCCAGCCAAAAGGATTTTACGATAAATGGACTCTTCATTGTGCAGGGTGTTTAAATAAAACTCAGAGAGATCAATACAAATATTGACGATACACCCTTGAATTACAAATGAATCTGTCTAAAATTTTGTCGGTGAACTGTCGGGAAACAAGGTACGGTGCTCTGTCACTTTCCGTTTCCGCCACCTCCCTGCACCTCAAAATCCAGAAAATCATCATCATCTGACCCACCGCCCTGAACTTCAAAATCCAGGAATTCTTCTTTCTTTTTGATTTTCCCGGTATCCGAAACAGGTATGGCAAATACAGGTTCATCATTCCCCATTTCTTTCCAATCCAGTGGTGCCTCTACCATATCGATCAAACCGAACTCCTTTTCCAGCTCATGTTGAATATCTCTTTTGTGAAGTTCACTCAAACGGAAATCTTCCTTTACTTTTTGTTTGGCAGTTTTATAATTAAACTGATCCACCGTTCCAAGAATGGTATAATAAAGATTGAAGAAGCCGTTACGTTTAGCTGGTTGAGGACTCAGTCCAGGATCATGTTTTTTCAGGCGATTAACGAGTACTTGTCCGGCATTGACTTTAAGGTTGTATTTAATCTCATTATCAAAGGAATGATCTCCACTGACAGTAAGATTCATGGCATTGCTTTGAATGAACATCACCGGAATGATCAATCGGCTGTTTCTAACCTCAAAAAAGTTTTCCATATTGGTAAACTTAATATGCCTTAGGTCATCGATCTTGATAAGACTTGAGAAGCCTTCAAGCATTTCAAAATTTTTGATCTCTCCGTTTTCCAGGCCCATTCCAACGAGGACATGCATTTTGTCTTCCAGAAAATTTCCGGCTTCATCCCAATAAACCTTTATCAGCATTTTGGAATCCATCGTACCGGACACATTATCGGCAGTCAATACCTCCTGGGAGAAATTATCTGATTGACGGAAGAATTCTTTCAGGTCGATTCGGCGGCAATCCACTTTGGCTTTGAGCCATGGTTCATCCTCGAAAAACAGTTTCCCATCCAAAACGATATGGCCGTCCATGGCATTTGTGGAGCCATCAATCTTCAGTTCGTTATTATCAAATACCAGTTTACCGACGAAATCACTTCCCTCTATCTTATTGTAATTAAAATTGTCAATGGTGGCATCAAAAGTACCTTTCAGGAAACTGGTTGTTTTTTCTCTTTTTTTAATCCTCTCCCCTGCCAGAGAATCAACTTCAACTCCAACTTCTGCAGCTTCTTCCTCGGAGGCAAGGGACAAACCAGCCAATCTGTCCAGATCCATTTCCGGAGAAGTCAGTTCCATTTTAAATTCAAGTTCAGCGCGGTTACTGTTGAGGGAATCTGCAAAAAGTACAGGAATGATATTGTAAGCGAATCCTTTAAGATGGATTTCACTACCGGCTCCTTCAAGTTTAAGGTCTTCAATGGAAAGGGCATTATCATTCAAACTGATTCTACCTTTATCAAGGATCATTTTCTCCTCATTGATAGTCAGAGAAGCGTCATCAAACTCAATATTTCCACCCAACTCAACTTTTGAAATGCGACGAACACTTAACATATCTTTATATCGTCCCTTAAGCCTAAGGTCTTCAATTTCAATCTCACCGCTACCATTAGTGATCCTTGGGTCTTCCATCATGCCATAGACCATTTTCAGAGGAACGGTTCCATCCAAATTGAAGGTGATTCTTGGGTCATCAAGGTTGTACATTTTGAAATCAACCTCGAATAATTCCCTTTTGAAATAGGCTTTAAAGTTCCTGATTTCGAGAGTGGAAGTTTTGGAAGAATGTGACTTCCCATTGTCAAAGCGGGCTGAAAATGATACATCTTTCAAGGCTCCATCCATACGGGAACTGGATATCTTTCCATTGCGTAAGTTCAACTGTGCGATGATCTGCGGATCCTTTCGTTTATTGGATTCTCCTTTTATGGCCGCACGAAACTCCATATTTCCACGACTTTTAAGGTTACCCAGGTTCTCAAGGTATTGCCGGGGCAGCATCTCAGCCAATGATGCCAGGCTTACATCCTCGCCTTCAAGTAATAGGTCGTAATAGGTGGTATTTTTTCCTCTGTTCTCCAGATCTCCCTTGACCTTAAAAACATTGGTTCCCACCCTCAATTCCACATCCTGAAATTTATACTGCTCATTTTTTAGGTCCACAAAAATATCAGCATCATAAGAAACATCTTTTCCATTGAGAAAACGCCCTCCGTCCAGTTCAATAAAATGTGATTTCAGGTCAGCTTCACTCTTCAAAGAAAACTGATCGCTGGAAAACCTTCCCGAGAAGCTGGCATTCTCAACTATAAACATAACATGTTGATCTGCCTGGTGATCTTCATAAATCAGCTCTACATCGTTCAACCTCGCCTGGGAAAGCTTAATTCCAGGACTGCTGCCACCGTCCTTTTTCGGTTCTTCATTTTGGCTTGTTTTAAAAATATCATAATTACCTCTCCCCTTCCGGTCAATCTCAATATTGAGTGCACCATCGCTTATGACCACCGACTTAACGGCAATGTTATTACTCAATAAGCTCAAAATCCCCAACCGGAAAGAAACTTCCCTGGCTTCGAGCAACACCTCGTCACGACTATCTTTCAGCAATACCCCCTGAAGATTAGCCCCAAAGTTCGGAAATGTACGGACTACTGATAGTTCAAATGCATCAACGGTGAGTTCTGAGTCAATTTGTTTATTGACTTCAGAAATGATCTTGGCCCCGATTTTGTCTTCCAGAATACTGGCCAGAATGGTCATTGTTATCAGGGTCACCACAAAAAAGATTCCCAGGATGAGGAATACGCGTTTTAATAATTTTTTAGAATCCATGGATACAAGGTGTTAACGAGCAGCTAAGAAGGAATGGTTTAAAGAGGGTAAGGGATGATTTATATTACTAAAAATCAAATCTATAAATAGGCTAACGATTTAGACCCTGAAAATATTTTTTGAAAAAAAACTAAAAAGGCTTGCACCGTAAAATTAATGCGTTTATATTTGCAACCGCTAAAGCAAAAAGGTGGTAACGATCACAAATTTTTGCTTCCCTTACGGGTGATTAGCTCAGTTGGTTTAGAGCATCCCGGCATAACATGCCGCGGAGGGTCGGGAGTTCGAAACTACAATTTATTAAGGGTGATTAGCTCAGTTGGTTTAGAGCATCCCGGCATAATATGCCGCGGAGGGTCGGGAGTTCGAAACTACAATTTATTAAGGGTGATTAGCTCAGTTGGTTTAGAGCACCTCGTTTACACCGAGGGGGTCGGGAGTTCGAGTCTCTCATCGCCCACAAACTATGGAAGGCCTTCTTTTTAGAAGGCCTTTTTTATTTCCCCATTTTCAAAATTTTTACCAAATGAACTACTACTTCTACATCCTCCATTCTCCATCTTTCGATAAATTTTATATCGGACACACTCAGGATCTTGATAAGAGACTTATTAGACACAATCAAAAAAGTAAAGGATTTACCGGTAGCATTAATGATTGGATGATTATTTATTCTGAAACATATGACAATCAATCTGAGGCTTACGCAAGAGAGCGACAGGTCAAAAAGTGGAAAAGTCGTGACAGGATTATCGCATTGATTGAAAAAAATAAACCGTGATGAGCTCAGTTGGTTTAGAGCATCCCGGCATAACATGCCGCGGAGGGTCGGGAGCCTGTCTAACTGGCGTTAGCCAGGTAGATTCGAGTCTCTCATCGCCCACAAACTACGAAAGGCCTTCTTTTTAGAAGGCCTTTTTCATTTCCTCTATATGCACTATGTGCCTTTGTGTTTTTTACCACATAGTCACATAGAACACAAAGGCTTTTAGATCAGCACCGCATCCAGGTCGAAACTGATATCAAGCGTTTCTTTTACTTTGATGAGTCCCATCATAACAGTAGGAGGTTCCAGTTCAAAATCACGAAACTGAAGAATTGTTGATCCAATTATCTGAAACCTGTTATCGGCGCTCTTCCTTATTACAACTGGAATAGTAACTTCTTTGGTAACACAGCAAAGGGTGATTTCCGTTTTGGCCAGAAATTCCACCCATTGATTCTTTTTTATGGAATTGCCTCCGTCAGTATTAAGGGCTTCCTTGAGTTCAATGGTGATATAGGGAAAACTTTCAGCCTGAAGGGTTTTCTGCAAATCTTTGTTGATTGCATTGGCCCCGCAATCGAGGCTTTGGACATTAATCTTAAGCTGGGTATTTTTGAAATTCAGTTTACCGTTACCCTTTCCCCATTCATAACCGACTCTTCCTTTAGGAAACTTTTGTTGCGAGGAGCAACAGAAGGAATTGACATTGGTCTCTCCATTGATGGAAAGTACGCTGGAAGGTTTTAAAATATAATCTCTGTAATCATGAAAAGCGGGATGATTGTCAATAAGGTCAAACCCCGTTAAAACAACCAAAGTACCAAGTATTGAAAAATATTTTATATAACGAAAAAGACTTCCCATGTTACTAATATATCATAAAAAAGGGAAATTGCGCAAGTAAAATTTGTGCAATTTCCCTAATTTATTAGAAAATCAATGTATTAGAATCCAACTACTGCTTCAATTACAACACCTCCAAATTCACCATCTGTGATTAATTGATCGGCTGGAATATCAACATATTTCTGCTGTATATATCCAACTTTCAACAATAAGTTCTTAGTTGGGAACCATCCTGCTGCAACTTCAAGTCTGTTGATAGAAGCATCTGTGTAATTTCCAGGCTCACCCCATGAACTGTTCAATTCACCGCTAATTACGTTGTATTTACCACCAATGTACATTTGCTCATTTTTCAGGAAGCGATAGATAACTTCACCACCAATTTGAGTAACACTGCGCTTGGTATCATCAAGTAATTCTGATTCTCCTTTATCATTAGTGCTATAGCTATTACCTGAAGCCATTTCATAGACACCAAAGATCTCAAGTCCTTTGAATTTAACGAATGGGTTGATCTGAACAGCCATTAAACTATTTCTGAAGTTAGGGTTCCAACGGCCAGATCTGAATGCACTACCAAGGCTTGCTCCTTCTTCATCCATTACTCCGTAGAAACGAGATCCTGTACGGTCACCTGCATACATGGTATTTCTGATGGTACTTCCATTAGCAACCATAGAAGCCGCCAATCTTACTCTAACATCGTCATTTAAGTTTTTGTCATAAGCAGCTTTCAGGTAGATAGAAGGTTTTCTTGCTCTTCCTTCAGCAGGAGTTGCAACGTCACCTTTAATCAATCCAGCAGTTGCACCTGCCATAACCATAATTCCATCAACTGGGAAAACATAAACCTCACCACCAATCTCTGTTGTAAACGCATCCATAATGTAATTACCTACAAATGGATTGTAGATCGCATTACCATTGTCTGAACGACGGAATTGCTGATCTCCGTAGTTAGGCTGGTAGTGTCCAATTTTCACTCTGATGTTTTTGTCAAACCAGTCAGTATTGTCAAACATAGGAAGCTTGTCAATCTGAATGTATCCACCCTT
>QQUB01000182.1 GCA_008501835.1 Bacteroidota bacterium | reverse complement strand
AACCGTACCGTCTCTTAAAACTGCGGCAAAAGTGAGCCTGGTTTTTATAGCCTACCTGAAAGGCAATTTCTCCAATGGTAGCGTCATATTTCGTTAAAAGTTCAGCAGCATAGGCCATCTTCATTTCCCAGATGAGTTGCCCGGCCGGTTGCTGAATTAGCGTATTTAATTTGCGGTTGAGTTGGGAAACGCTCAGATGGACTTTACTGGCAAGACAAGCAGCATCAAATAGTTCATTATCGAAATTTATTTGGATTAAATGCCTGACTTTTTTAATAAAGGCATCTCTTTCTGGCAGTAACGATTTTTTTGAAGTTTGAAACCTTTGATGTTGGTAGTTAAGTGCAATTGGCTGTTCTGAAAACATGATGTAAGGTTTTGTGGTGTTATGAATAATTATTGAGTACACCACAAAGATGGGAGCAGCAAGCATCAAGCTACTGGACAAGGGTTGCAAGGCTCTAGACGATTATTGCGAAGAATAAAAAAATCTAGCATTGGGATTGCAAAAAGAATAGAAGATAATTTGTAAATAACTGATTTACATTCTTTTGCGCATTGCAGATGGAGAAAGGCGAAATTCCTGTGAAAATGCCCGGGAAAAGTAATTCGGATCGGTAAAACCGACGTCGTAGGCAATTTCGGAGATATTCAGATCCGTTGTGAGCAGTAACTCTTTCGCCTTTTTCAGCCTTGCTTTTCGAATAAAACCAGTTGGGTGATCACCGGTGAGTGCTTTAACTTTTCTATAGACCTGTGTATGACTCAACTGTACTGCACGACAAAGATCCAGAATACCCAATTCAGCATCATCCATTTTTTCGTCGATCACTTTTTGGATTTTTTGGATAAAAAGATCATTTAGATCTGGCTCTTTATCAACCACATCATCTCCAGGCCGGAAAGCATCAGCTGATAGGCTAAGCGCATATTTCTTTTGCAGGGCTTTTCGTAATTCGATCAGCTTTTCCAGACGGACAAAAAGTTCCTCCTTGTCAAAAGGTTTCATCAGGTAAGCGTCTGCTCCTGTTTTAAGACCGGCAATGCGATCGGAAGCCGTAGCCTTGGCAGTCAACATCACAATAGGAATATGACTGGTGCGCTCATCCGACTTCAAGGCAGCACATACTTCGTAGCCATCTTTTTGGGGCATCATTACATCCGTGATAATGATATCAGGGATGATTTCCAAAGCACTATCAATGCCTGCCTGACCATCTTCGGCTGTTGATACCTGATAATTCTTTGTAAGGATAGATTTGATATAGGTAATGACATCCTGGTTATCTTCAATGATAAGCAATAATGGTTTGTCATCGTTTTCGGTCACAAGTGCAGCCTCCTCTTCAGCAGGTTCGATAGAAGCATCAGCATCCATTATTGAACCTTCTGACATTTTTGGGGAAGCAAGCAATTTTTTATCTACCTGGATGGTTCCTGTTTTGCGATGGATTGGTAAAATGACGGTAAATTCGGTACCCTGACCCAAAACACTCTTAACTTGAATTTTGCCTTCCATTAAGGTAATCAGTTCCTTGGTTAATGACAATCCTATTCCAGTCCCTTCTCCCTTTCGGGTAGTCGAACCATCTGCCTGGTAGAAGCGGTTAAAGATATAGGGCAGTTCTTTTGGTGGAATACCGATACCGGTATCTTGTATTTTCAGCTGCAAGAACGGCTTCTCTTCATCTCCCATTTTGCGAGTGTGCAGGATTACTTTACCACCCTTGTTGGTAAACTTCAGCGCATTGGATAACAAATTGTAAATAATATGCTGGACTTTTTCTTCATCATAATCCATGATCAATTCAGATTCTTCAGAATAAAATGTAAGCCGAAGTTTCCGCTCTTCTGCCAGAGAATAAAATGATTCCGTCAAATAGCGAAGATAGTTGATGATATCCCCCTGAACCTCATCCAATTTCAAGGTCCCGCTTTCCAGTTTTGAGAGATCTAATAATTCGTTGACCAGGCGGAGCAGGTTCTCACTGTTTCGCCGGATCAGCTGGCGTTCCTTTAAATACCCTTTTATATTTTCGACCACTCCCATAATGACGGTGAGCGGTGTTCGGAATTCATGAGTGATATTGGTATAAAACCTGGACTTTAAAGCATCTAATTCTTTTAATTTTTGGGACTGCTCCCTAATTGTAGCCGTTTGTCTGGCAACCTCTTCTTCCAGCCTTTGTTGTTCCTGTTTGTATTTCCATGTACGCCACTTAAACCCAAGGAAGATGATTCCCAATAAAACCAAACCAGCCAATAATAAAAACCAGTTTTGCAGATAAAAGGGCCGGATTGAAATAACAGGTATTGACAAAACCTGAGAAGACCATTGCCCATTGGCTGCCTGGCCTTTGATCTTTAAAGTATGTCTTCCATAGGGAAGTCGCCCCATTCGAATAAAGGGTTCGCGTTGATAAGCCCAATCCTTATCTACACCTTCAATTTTATAGGCATATTGAATTTGTTGGGGAGCTTCGTAGGTAAGTAAGGAAAACCCCAACCTGAAAAAACGATCGTTGGGTTTAAGGCGGATTTCATTTTGCTGACGAAGTTGAACTAATTTATCTATCAATTGATTGGCGGTTCCATCAAATTGCTGGAATTCTGTAATTTGTAAAGGCGCATTATTCAGGGTATCAAATTGGTGAAAATCATCAGGATGGAAGGCGGTAACACCATTTAATCCTCCAAAATAAATTCTGCCATCTGCTGCCTGGAAATGAGATATGCGATTGAATTCATTGTGGGTAATGCCATCCTCTCTAAGATAAGCTTGTGATTGGTAGGTTTTTTTATCAAACTGAATGATTCCATAATCACTACTCATCCAAAGGTGCCCATGATTACCTTCATAAATGGCATAAATAACGTTATTGGATAAGCCATCTACTTTGGTGAACTGTCGAACCTGTTTGTTAGCCTTATCCCAACGGATCATACCGCCACCGGCTGTTGCAAGCCAGTAAACATCGTCTTTATCGTGATGAAAGTGATAATACTTGTCATGCGGAAAATAATACTCTCCAGTGCCTCCTGACCAATATCTGGCTGTTATTCCTGCATTAATGTCGAGGGTGTATAAACCGGTATTACTGCATATCCAAATATGACCGTTTCGATCTTCGCCTATGTGCATGATCTCACTTTCCGCCAGGATTTGGAACTCGTTGTACTTTTCAAAAAGATGCAAAGTATTGCTTTGGGGATCGAAATATTCCAGTCCTATAGATCCCCCTAACCACAAGATTGATCGTCTGTCTTCATAAATGGTCCAAATGACTTCCAGTGCTTTATTAGGAGCGTTGGCAAATAACTTATTCAGGATTTCCGTCTCTTTGTCGAATTGTTGAAGACCATATTGACCTATCCAGAGCATATCTCGCTTACTATTAAGCAAAGCGTAGGCACTGCGCATTTGTGGAGTCATCCTTACATCAAAAGCTTTCGTTGAAGCCTCCCTATCCTTGAAATAACCATCAACATCAATGGTGTGCAATCCATACCTTTCGGTATTTATGTAAAGTTTATCACCATTGATAAAAATCCCTCTGCAGCTGATATTGTTTGCCTCCCCTTCGGAAGTCCCCCAGTCCTTTTCAAATAGATACCTGGAAAATTTATTTGGATGGATGTTTATGTGATATAATCCAAAATCTCCTCCCAACCAGGTGTCACCGGAAGGTTCAAACAATATACCTCGCCAACCAATTCCCCGGTCCCTGACCAGGTGTGGGTATTCATCGTAAAAATCGAGTAGTTTTCCTTGTTCAAAATTTACAATGGGTAGCAACTCTTTACTTACCATCCACAATCGTTCCTGATGTGGATCATAATTGAGCTGTTTGATTTTATGATCCAATTGAGCTGTCGAAATGGGCAGTTCTTCGTCTGTAAATTCATGCAATTGTCCATTTTCGTCAATTTTAAAGAAGGTAATCGTATTGTTTTGTTTGTTGCCTTCAAAGAAGACTTCGTTACCAATCACGACTACATTTCGCCAGCTGAAGTTAATCGGATGATGATAAGTCTGCAAAATTTGACCTTCGGTACTTACTTCGATCAAATGGTCACCATTGGCAATGCCCCAAATGGTTTGCCCGGTAGTTATGCCTCTTGGCATAAAGTTTTTAAACGTATCTAATGGAAAAACCTGAAGACCGTCATCAGGGTGATAGGACAACATTCGTGCCCCGTTTCCGGTTCCGAAGTACAAGACGCTTTCTTTGTCTTTCAAAATAGCCCCTCCGACATCCTGAACCGGAACGGGCATCGCTTCTCCTAACTTTTCTTCTATGGTTTTTAAAGTGCCTTGTTTTGTATCCAGGATAGAAATCGATTGAGAATTATAAAACCCAATGCGCAAACTTGATTGGATAATCCAAAGGTCACCAGCCGCATCTATGGCCAGATTTTGGACATAATTGTTTGGCAAACCATTTTTTTCCTTTGTCCACCATTCAAACTCATAGCCATCAAAGCGATTCAACCCGAAGGGAGTGCCAAGCCATAAAAAGCCCTGATCATCCTTCACCACGCAATTGACCTGACGATGGGATAAGCCTTCTTCTATACCGTATTGCTGAAGGTTGAGAATATAGTCCTGGGCAGACAAATTACCTGAAAAGTGAAAACCAAACAGCAAGACAATAAAGACAAGATTGATCTTTATTGGGAGGAGTCTTTTTCCTTTAATCCGTAACCGGGAAGGGATCGAATTTATCATTTAGGGTTTACGTTTCAGGTGTATATCAAATGCTCAGGAAAGCTACGTTAATTATTCTTTTGGCCGTTAATAAAAAAGTAAAAGGGGGAGAAACTAAAAACAGTTTGCATTTACTTTTTATCTGGTAATGTGACATCTAATTTACGTAAAATATTGGAGAGTGTGCCAACCATCAATCATACGGACCATGATCGTCGGATAACACAGATCGCAAAGGTGTAAAGCATTAAACTTCGAACAAGGAAGTTCATTAACTTCACTCACCCTAACTTTTTACAAAAGGAAAATAATAAAAGTGATTTTTTACCATTCTTGAAATCTTCAAAAATAAGTGTAGAATTCCGGGAATCCTGGATAAGGATCTAACTTGAAAAACTCCTCCTGACGTTTACCAGTTTATTTCTGTTGTTTGGAGAAAAATCCAGCATCTGGTTTTTCAAAATCTTACCTTCGCCCCGTTTTTAAACCAAACTAAATATTCATGAAATTTTCAATTAAAGTATTAATGGTAGCAGCACTGCCATTTTTTGTTATCTCCTGCAATAATGAAGTATCAAAGGAAAATACTCCTGCCACCGAAACACCGACCACCGCTGCGTCCTTTGACGGTAGTCAAGCCGTTGACCTGGAGGCGAGTTCACTCTACTGGAAAGGATATAAAATCATGGGGAACCACGGGGGAACCATAGCCCTGAAAGAAGGTAATTTGCAATTTGAGAAAGGCGCTTTGACCGGAGGGAAGTTCGTCGTGGACATGAAATCCATCAAAACCACTGACTTAATGGACAAAGGTGAGGAGGTTTCAGAAGAGAAAGCTAACAAAGATAAATCCAGGCTTGCCGACCATCTGATGGATCCTGATTTTTTTGATGTTAACCAGTTTCCTGATGCTTCTTTTGAAATTACCAATTCCACAGCAGAAGGTAATAATTTCCAGATCAGCGGTAATTTGACCATCAAAGGAGTAACCAATGAAATCACTTTCCCTGCAGTATTGAAAGACAATACCTTTGAAGGGACCGTTCCTGTTGACAGAACCAAATTCGGAATCAAATACGGCTCCGGAAGTTTCTTCGACAACCTTGGGGACCGGGCCATTAAAGATGTTTTTGACCTGGAGGTTTCTTTGAGGATGATTTAAAACTTCGTACTCACCGAATTCATTCGGCTCGTCGCACCGAATGAATTCGGTGAGTACGGTTATTTTTTAAATCTCCACGTTCTCTATAATGAACAAACGATAAAGCATCAGTCTCTAAATAGGAGAAGTCCTGTTAAGTCACAGT
>QQUB01000231.1 GCA_008501835.1 Bacteroidota bacterium | reverse complement strand
AAACCAGAATGCAGGGTAATGCATTCCTCGGTGCGTTCTTCCAGGTATCTCCATTCTTACAGCAGTACAACATTCCTTCTGAGGAATTCCTCACCACTGTTCACGAACAGTATAAAAAGAAATTCGGACGTTTCGGTGAAGACGTTGTAGCTTCCAATATGCAGGTAATGGATGACGGTTTCACAAAGGTATTCGCAGTACCTCATGGAGAAGTGGAAGATGCTGACAACTCAGCATTCAGTCTGGAGGCCATTATGCCTTGTCAGATCAAACTTGGTGAATTTGAACATGAAAAGGACAAAGCGCCTATGTTCAAGATGTCCACGTTCGACGCTGAGTTCCGTTCAGGAATGGGTTACAATCAGCCTTCAAGTCCTTTGGCTTCCGTAGGTATGGTTGCCTCCGGTACAGGTGCTACGGCAAGTAAGTACGTTTCTCGTCGTCAGGTGCCAATTTTTCTTGAAGAAAATTGTACTCAGTGTATGGAATGTATCACGGTTTGTCCGGATACAGCCATGCCAAACACTACTCAATCCATCGCAACATTCATGATCGCTGCTGCGGACAATTATGTTACCGATGAGAAAGTAAGAGCACGCATCATCAGTCGCATTCCGGAGATTGAACCAGTGATTCGCGAAGAAATGCTGGCTTACGCCAATGATAAGAAAAGAGTGGGCAATGATGATGGCAAAGCTAAATTTGCAAGCATTGTGGTTCATCACCTGAGAAGCCTTCAGGATCCTAAGATCACCGAAGATGCTATTTACCAGATGCACCAGATTCTGGACATCCTACCATTGGCATTCTTAAGCTCGAAAGCTATTTTCAGCGGCAAGGAGAAAAAGGATCCAGGAAGCGGAGGTATCTTCTCTATCTTCATCAATGACTTGTGTAAAGGTTGTGGTGCTTGTGTTGAAGCTTGTGGCAAGCATGAAGCATTACAGATGGTTACGGAAACTGAGGAACTGCATGCTGAGATGACTTCCACCACCAACTTCCTGAAGTTGTTGCCGGATACACCACAACAATTCCTGGGTATTTACGATTCAGAACATCCTGAAGAATCCAAAGCAGCTGCTTTGAAGAACCACCTGATGGTACAATCCGTTTACAACGCATTGCTTTCCGGTGATGGCGCCTGTGCAGGTTGTGGGGAAAAATCAGTATTGCGTTCCGCTTCTACATTGACTGAAGCATTGATGCGTCCTATCTTCCATAAAAAAGCAGATAGGCTCAGAGAAAAGATGAGTTTCTTGCTTGAAAACGGTCAGGAAGCATTGGCTAATCTCAAACAACGGGACAAAAAAGCTTACAATATCTTTAGAAGAACCGTATTGCATACCATCATGGGTTACGGTGCTGAAGATGCTAAAGCAACTGATACCAGAATTGAGGCCGAATTTAAAGGTGGAGATACTGAAATTATTCAGGGATTGCTTAACGCCCTTAACCTCGATGCTGACAAACACGATTCCGCTCAGGCAATCGAACATTGGGAGCCTAAAGGAATGTCGGTAATGGCTATGACGGCCCACACCGGTTGTAACTCTGTTTTCGGATCCACTCCACCGAACAACCCTCACCCATATCCATGGATGAACAGTTTGTTCCAGGACGGTACGACTATCGGATGGCTCATCGGTGAAGGTTTCATGAGAGATCATGCGCACCTGTCCGTTATTCCTGAAAGACTGGCGGATCACATCGTATCTGGTTTCGATCATGGTTTCAGTGAAGAAGATTTCTTCCTTTACACTCACTTCAACGATACCTATATGACAGACAAGGAGGTTCTTGAGTTGCCAAAAGTATGGTGTATCGGTGGTGATGGTGGTATGGGAGACATCGGTTATCAGAACGTATCCAAAGTGATTCTTCAGAATCGTCCTAATGTCAAAGTATTGATGCTCGATACACAGGTTTACTCCAACACCGGAGGTCAGAACTCTGATTCTTCACCAATGCCAGGAGGATTTGACTTCAACCAGTTTGGTGCTGCTACGGAAGGTAAACTCACGGAGATGAAATCCATAGCGGAATCCTTCATGGGTGGACACGGTTCTCCTTACCTTGCAAGAGTTTCCATGGCCAATTCAGGAGCATTTTACAAAGCTTTCCTTGATGGGTTAACCTATCGCGGAGTTGCTTACTTCGAAGCCTTCACGGCTTGTCCTCCTGAACATGGAATCGCGGATAATGCCGCACAAATTCAGGCTCAGCTGGTACGTGACAGCCGCGGGCTCACTGAGGTGATATTTGATCCTTCTCTTGGTGAATCTTACCAGGATATTGTGAATATAAAGGGTAATCCAAACTTCAAACGTGACTGGTTCGAGCGTCGCCACCCTGTTACCAAGGAGCGTTACACATACACGGTAGCACACTGGGCATTAACCGAAGCACGTTTTAGAAGACACCATAAGAAAGTGAAAAAAGAAGCTGCGGAGAAAATGTTACTCCTCGAGGATAAGCTGAAGCACATCACTCAGGATGATATTACACACCGCAGATACCTCGATCCTAACCACAGATCATATATCAAAGACTTTGGTATTTATCTGAGGGACCTGGACGAACAAGGTAACGAGAAATTCCACATCCTTTCACGCCAGATGGTACTCTTCTGCGTTGAGCGTCGTAAAGCATGGCGTTTGCTGCAAAGTAAGGCCGGAGTGGTTAACGAGGATTACGTTGCACAGAAAGAGTTGCTCAAAGGATTTGACAAAGTGACAGTTTAAGTTAATTAATAGAGGGCAATAATAAATGGTTACGCCCCGGCAGCGCTCGCTGTCGGGGCGTTTTTTTGTAGAGAAAAGTTAGCCATGGATACACGAATGACTTTAAACTTTGATGGCACGGATTATTTCCCTTTTCCTCCAACGGGTATCGTTTGTTGCAACAAGCCTCCAAATACATTGGGATCCGAGCCATTTGGAAGAACCGCGATCTGCACTTTTGAGGCCAGTTCTTTATTAACGAGGTAGGAGGCGTAAATCGGATTATCCTGGAAAACTTTTGCCAGCTCCATTTGTACCTCAAAATCGGCAATGTCCATTTTTTTCTTTTTCTCAACTTCAACTTCCACAAGTTCCCTTTTGTGCTGGATCTCAAGCTTTTTGATATCCCTTTCTTTTTCCAGGTCCACTTTAGCCAGCAATTTTTTTCGTTCAGCATCTGATTGTGTTTGCTTCAGGGCAATTTGTTTTTTGGTTTCTGCTGATTCTAACATACTCTGCCGGCGATTTTTCTCCGTTTCCGCTTTTATTTTTTCCACCCGATCTTCAGCTTTGGCCTTGGCAATTTCGACCTTGGCATTGGCTTCAGCTTTGCTCCTTTCTGCTTCAGCTTTGGCAATGGCGATCAGTTTTTCCTGGTTAATACGTTCCAGTTCCTGACGTTGTAGTCCGGCTTGTTCCATCGCATCTGTATAGGTTTTTGGGAAATGGATATGGGAGCAAATGACTTCTTTTATAAATATGCCATCTTCCCCCAGGTGTTCATAAAACCGTTCCTTCACCTGTCCGATAAATTCCTGACGCTGGCTGGAAAAAACAGAATCCACACTGTTGAACTCATTAAACACCTGACTGACCAACTCCTTAGCCCGGGGCCTGAGTACGATTCTTTGAAAATCATAAACTGTATTAAATTGGGTAAGGACTTGTTCGGCATCGGTTATTTTCCATCGGATCGCCAGTTCAATGGTCAAGGGGACCCCATCCCCCAATAAAACATTCTGAAAGGTGAAAAATGCCATTTGATCCTTGCTTGTAATGGTATCCTCCAATGTCGTTGTTTCTGGTTCCGGTTCTTCAGGAAACTGGACGGCAGGTTCATTTTTACAGGAAAAGAAAAAGATGAGCAGCAGTACTGCGGAAAAAACAAAAAATACTCTTTTCATAATCATTCATTTTTTAGGTTGGGTCGACAATTTCGTCATGAATTTTAATCAAAATTGTTCCTAAAAAAATGAAATAGCAGGTGAGAATAAGTATTCGTTGCAGATGAATTATTATTCGAAAAGTTTTGGTGGAGAACAGCAACCACGAATGCACAAATGTTTTTAAAATTTATGCATTCGTGGCAAAAATTCTACTTCCGTGTATAAAGCGTAAACACCGGAACATCAATCCCAAATCCCAGGAAGAAACGCCTTGAATTCAGACTGATAAGTTCATCATTTAAAGTACGGAAGGTTGGCCCAAAATGACCACCGGCACTTAAATAAAATGGTGATTTCTTTAAATTCCACTGCACCTGGAATCCTGGTTTAAATACGTTCCTGAAGTTAATATTACTCTCTCCTACAGCATCAGGATCAGCGCGGAAAGCGAACAATCCTCCCAAATCAATAAGTGACAGGAACAAAGAGAATGATTCCGGATCTTTCTTACCTATTAAGCCACTGATGGCAAAACCGAAAGGCATGCTTGGTGCAATACTTGTAAAGTTATCATCGTCATTTAATTCATCTCCTGACCAGGTTTCGTTCCCAACATTGGCTCCAAGGAAAGCATTGATACCTACGGTGAGTTTATTGGTACGCTTCGTCCTGGAACTACCCGGAGGATCAGCGATGTTGTCTAACAGATCCTTGACTTCATCCGATTGTTTAGCATCTATGAGTCCGGCGATAAAATTACCGTACTCTTTCAGGTACTCAATCGCTTTGGTTCGATGTTCAACCTGTTCTTTTGACAGTTTTGGATTATTGAGCAAGGTTTCGTAATCGAGGCTGGTAAACAGCTGGATTAATGAACTCACTGCCTTCGCATGATTTTTTACATTGATATAGAAAATGAAATCCAAAGCCTGGGTGGAAATGTCCGGCACTTTGGACAACTCGGGAAACTGTTCAGTTAACGGTTCAAAGGTTCCCGGGTTATCAGGTTCTACGACCAGAGGTAATTCCAGAATTCGATTCATGGTATTAACCGCAAAAGCTGCTTTTCTGAAAAAGGCAAGAGAATCTACCTGTCCGGTACTATCTACAGCCATAAACGATGGCAATTCATCCAAATCAGCAATGGTTAACTGGATCAATTGAGCGACACCTTTGGTCGAGAATTTCCCAATCTGCTTGACACCTTCCAAACGTTGAGCAAGAAGTCCTAAAAAGACGTTTTGCGCCTCTCCTCCATCCAGAATATCGGCCAGGTCTTCTTTGGAAATCCATTTTTTGCCTTCTTCATTGCTATCGGTTCTCAGTCCGTACATCAATTGAGTCATGGCCTCCGTTACCTGCAAAATCGGGATGGCATTGTTCCTGATCTTGCTTTCAACAGGAGCGAATTTTTTATCTACAGCCATGAGTTGTTTGTCAAGTTGTCCCAGATCATCTTCCAGGGCATCAATTTTGGGAATGATGTATCCGAATGGCGATGTGGTCATATTCTTTTCCTCCAGGTATAACTGCAAAGGACTCGGGAAGAAAAACGTAGTGTCAATAGCCCGCATGCGCTGATCCAAATTGACCAATCTTTCTTCTACGCCGGATAACAAGGTTCTTTTTCGTTGCAGTTTATCCCTTGTTATATCATCTGCACTCATTTTAACGGTGAAATAAACCGGGTCAAAATCAATTTCAGTAAACGCCCCAGGTCCTGCCAGCGTGGCAAGCAGATCAAAAGCAATCGCCTGATCATTGGTAATTCCTATACTGTCAGCCCAAAAACTCTTATCAGCTTTGGCCGCCTGCTCCAACCGGTTTCTCCACCGATCGACGGAGGTTTCTGCTTTTTGCAAAAGGTCTAATGTATCCACCTGCAGCGCCCAGCTATCCACGGCATCCTGAAAACGAACAAGGTCTTTTTGCCAATCCATCAAAATTCCGGCAATCGACTTATCCTGGTACCAGGTTCCACTGAGTTTACGTGATAATTCCAACCCGGCAGCTCGCCATTGGAGAGGAGACTTTGGATCCTCAAAAAACTTATCGTATCCCGAAAGTGTGGTAAACCCGGATACGTAAGCAGAATCCAGTTCTCCGGCCAGAAGTGAGGGCAACAAAAACAGATCCCATTCATTCCCCTGGGTTTCATCGCCC
>QQUB01000108.1 GCA_008501835.1 Bacteroidota bacterium | reverse complement strand
AGATACCGATTCGAAATTACAATGGTTAACCATGGGCGCAGATGCATACCTGCAAAAACCTTTTCTTAAACTGGAATTACTTGTCCGAATCAGGAAGTTACTTGAACTTAGAGCCAAGCTTCAGTCTTATTATTTATCGCTGACTGAATTTCCTCCCCTTAAACCTGCTGAAATAATAGCATCTGAAATGTCGGCTATTGAGAAAATTGAACATGCTTTTGTTCAAAATGTCAGGGACAAGATCTATGATAATCTCAGTGATCCCTCGTATGATATTGACAGCCTTTGCAAAGATATTGGGTACAGCCGAACCCAATTGCACCGGAAACTTAAAGCCTTAACCGGTTACTCCACCGGAAAATTGATGCAATTCATCAGGCTAAATGAGGCCAAACAATTTCTTATGGAGCACCCGGAATTCACCATTGCTGCCATTGCCTATGATGTTGGTTTTTCTGATCCTGATTATTTTACAAGATCTTTTAAGAAAGAATTCGGAATTACTCCATCTGAGTTCAGAAACTCCTGATTTCTTACTGATTGGAACAATAATCCGGGTATTTGCAACAATTGTCCGGCCCGCTTTTCTTCATTTCCCTCACCTTGTCTCACGTATTGAATAACAAAGAAGACATTCGATTCAGTACTATTTAACAAGCCTGGATCCAGCTTGATTTTTCATTCACCACCCTGTTTGTCAGCCCATTAAACACTGACAAGCACAAAATCTTTATGCGTTATGAAAAAGAAGAATAATTCAAAGCTGGAAAATTTCAGGAAGCAATCCATCAACAAACAACAACAGCTGAAAATAAAAGGAGGAACTTCGTCGTCGAGTGACAATATCGGTACTATCGAAATAGTAGATTCCTAATCATTAGGAACAAAAATAAATAGTAATCGTAAAATTTTTAAAGAGGCCGGTGAGATTTTTCAACTATTTCACCGGCTTTTTCTATTAACCACTCTTTGGAGAACAAGGGCACCATATTTTTCAGACTTTCCCGGTATTCCACAATCTGTTGGAGATTTTTCTTTTTGAATTTCATATTGGCCAGTTTTCCGGTTTCGCGGCAAAAGTTTTGAAAGGCAACAGCACGTTGTCCAAGAACCGATTTTTTCCGTCTCAATTGTTGTTCAAAAGCTGTGATCTGATCCAATACAAAACTGAGATTCTCCTCAATATCGAGGTAATACTCATAATAAGCACGAATCAACAACGAACGTGCTCGGGTTCTGTAATTGATACCACTGAATTGTGTTGTATTCAAATGGTCCAGAACTTTCATCCAATCACTCCGACGCTTCAATTCAACGGCTCGATGGAAATAATAATACCCCCTTGAAAGCCCCATTGCATTGACCTTTACTTTAGCACCTAGAAATGAATTGTGCTCTCGCATAAATCTATTTACCCAATTGTAGGCATGGTTTGCACTAGCAATGGAAACAATATTTGTAAAAATGATATCATTGATCCTTCCATTTTCCAAAAAAAGCTTCCGTCCAACCCCTTCTCTGTACAATTCGTAAAGGGCTTTCTTAAAGTAATTGAATCCGTTCCTGTATTTTCGAGCAGCCATATTTAATAAGGTTACTAAACAATTTTGCTGCAACTCTTTATCAAGGGCCGGAAGAATATATCGTACCTCATTGATCAGTTCTTTTAATAAAAAAATGCTATCCGTTTCAAAAAGCTCAAGTAACTTTCTGTAGAATGACAAAACCGGAGACCTGTCGATTTCTTCCCTGAAGTATTCCATAAAATCATTCAGATACCCAAGATCATGTTCTTCACCCAAAACCTTTGATCTGTTCTTAGCCTCTACAGCAAAGGTCATTGATTGCCATAGAAAAAACAGGGTGATGTATTGTTGGCTGGATTTAAATACTTCAAGATCCTTTTGATATTTATCAGTACCATGGTGGTAAAAAATTTGCCAATTCAGATGAAATTTTTCCAGGAGGTTCCATTGAGTTTCATGTTGCTGATCCAGGTCTTGTTTCAAATTGTCTGCTAATTTAAAAAAAGCAGAATCCCACTGTCGTTCTTCAAAGATTTTCAGCTTTCGTTTTTGGTATTGAAAGTCATCATTTTTAAAAGATTCAAAAACCAAAAACTCCTCCATCAGGCTAACCATTTGGGTCAATAATAAATTTATCCTCCCCTCTTGAAAGAGCGCCTCTTTTCCGAACACCTCACTAAACAGTTTTTTCTTTGTAACAGAAGACAATTTACCTCTTCGGGAAAGGTAGGTCAGATAGCCCACCATTTTAGCCAATCGTTTGTTCGAACTATGGTAAGGCGATGTCGAGAACCTTGCGAATGCTTTCATTTCATTCAAACTCAACTGAGAAAACCTTTCCAAGGCTTTGGAGTTAACTAATGTTTGATCCATTATTTTTTTATAAAAATCTAAAAACAATAAAACCTTAATAATCAATTAATTAAACACTAATTCAAAGTGATTATTTATTATTATTTTATAAAAATATGAAAAAAATGTATTTGCCCGTCGATTGACATCATAATAACTTAGTTGGAGTTAATGAAACATTGTAATTCCACGGCTCCGTAACGCCTGGAAACCAAATGGGTATTTTATTCCCCTTTACCTCAAAAATCCAATTGAATTTATTGAGCACCAAAAATGACCGGGGATGTTTTATCGTGAATTCTTACCGCCCCCTCCCCTTCGACCCTACATCCATTTGTATGGTGTCCTGGAGGAACCTTTGGTTTTTGAAAAGGTGCAACAAGAAAAAACTCCACCTGCCATAAATAAAGGGCTGATGTTCCATTACAGAAGGGACAATTTTCTTAAGATCGATAACAATACTTTCAGTGGAGATCTCCCCAGAGGATTTATTATGCCACAATGTACCAACCCACAATGGTGGACACACCATGGTGGATTCGGAATATTCTCAATCATATTTAAACCCGGGAAATTCGGTCTTTTTTTCCCCGACCCTTTCCTGGAATTTATCGACCGCCCTCTTTCATTTGAGTTATACAATGATAAAAATCTTTTAAATCTGCATAATGAAATGATGGAAGCCCAAAATAATCTTGAACGTCTTCGGTTGGCCAATGAATATTTATCTGAAAAACTAAAAAAGGTAAAAGAAACCAACCAGAAAGTCCAGTTTGCTTTAAATCTTCTTTTGAGCAACCCACAGCTCAACATCAAACAAATTTGCAACCACCTTGAATACGGAGAAAGACATTTTCATCGAACTTTTTCCCGAACGTTTGGATTGTCTCCCAAAAAATTTCAGTGCCTGTTGAGGATCAACAAAGTAATCAACCTCATGGGGTCCGGGAAATTCCAAAAATTAACGGACATTGCTTACCAGGCCGGATATGCTGACCAGGCTCATTTTATCCGGGATTTTAAATCCTACACAAATATGACGCCTAAGGCATTTTTAAAAAGTGAGCTCAATATCACTTCATTGATCAATTTCAGGGAGGAAGTCGTGAATGGGCGAGAATTGGGAAGGAGATTATTACTCTAACACCAATTAACTTTCGAAAGAAAATACCGCATAATAAAAAGTAATAGTAAAATGAATAAAATTATTGTCTTTTTCTTTTTCGTCTTAGTATTCAAACCAGCCTATTCTCAAAATGAAATTCCAATAGAGGTGAATTTAAATAATACTACCAATTCCTGGGTCAATGATTCTACCCTGTTCTACAGTGGTAACAACGGAAGTAATTGGGATTTTAACAGGAGGTCCAAAGCTCTTAAATATGACGATTTTGGAAATATTACAAACATTATCGTTCATAATTGGAATGAGAATTTACAAGACTGGGAGAAGTCTGATTCCATTTGGATCACCTATTATGACGAAAATTCTCAAAATGAATATTTAAAAAAAGGGTGGGATCAACAATCTCAAAGTTGGACAGGCTCTGAAAGGTATTTAAAATTAGACGAAAATGGAAATGAATTAATTCTTCAATTAATAAAAATTGTCAACAATCAATTCATTTTTGGTGTCAACTATGTTAATTATTTCAATGAAAATGGGAATAAAACCCTGGGTTTGACTCAAGGGTTAAACATTGAAACTGGGGAATGGGAAAATGGCTTTCAGGTCCTCTACACTTATAATGAATCGGAAAGCCTTTCAATTCGACTCCACCAAACGTGGGATGTCGCCCAACAGGGTTGGTTAAATTCTGATCAATACCTATTTTACTACAATCCAGCAAACATTCTTGCTCAAGAAGTTCATCAAACCTGGAATGACTCTAATAATGAATGGCAGAACCATTCTTTAGAATTGAAGACCAACATTGGCGATACCACTACAACTCTTATTCAGTTATGGAACAACCTCGATATCAATTGGGTCAATGAATGGAAAGAAATAGAAATTTATAATGCAGAAATGGCAATTGATTATTTTTTAAAACAAGATTGGGATACAGATTTAGAAGAATGGAAAAACAACATGCAAATTTTTTTCACATACAATGAATTTAATCAACCTATTGAAGAACTTTCTCAAACTTGGGTTTCAGAAATAAACCTATGGGAAAATAATGAAAAACACTCTATCACCTATGATACATACGGGAATTTAAACAGTTCTGTTATACAAACTTGGGACGTCGGCACAGGATTATGGAAAAATACTAGCCAGGAGATGTTGACTTTTGATGAAAATAATAACCAACACCAATTTATTTCTCAATTCTGGGACGAGGATTTACAGGAGTGGGCTAATAATCAAAGAGAAGATTTCTTCTGGTCAAAATTTGAACCCAATAGTCTTCAAAAAGAAAATCAAATTACCCTCCAGACTTTTCCTAATCCTACATCTCAAAAAATTAACATTACTGGTTTGCCAGCAGAAGGTTATAAAATGATATCCATTTTCAATTCAACAGGAAATTCTGTTAAACAAAACCTGATTCAATCCAACAATTCAATTGACGTTAGTCTTTTACCAAAAGGTATCTATTTTGCTCATGTCAATTGTACAGGAAAAAACTTCTTTGTAAAATTTATCAAGCAATAACCCTTAATACCCCGGATTCTGGACCAATTTAGGATTGGTATCCATTTCCCGCTGAGGAACAGGAAGCCGAAGTCTTTCTGAATCAAAGGAATGCTCTCCAATCGGACGTTTGAGACGCATAAGGTCATGGAAATAATTGCCTTCAAAGGCAAGTTCTACACGTCGCTCAAGGATAATTGCTTCACGAAGGTCCTCAATGGACTGAAAGTTCGAAGCTTCAAATAAAAGATATTCCAGTTCAGCGTCTGGCACTACAGTATTGTCTGCATCAACAACTCTAAGGGAACGGGCTCTTATTTCGTTTAGCAAGTCAACTGATGGCTCAAATAGTCCTTCTAAAGCAAGACATTCAGCTTTCATCAGCATAAACTCAGCCAACCTAGCATTTGGAGTATCATTTTCCAGTCCAAGCCAGTTGCCTTCATATTTATTGGTCAGGGTCGAATCACCATAAATCAATGAATCCTGAAAAAGTATTCCCGGATCAACTCTCAGATCCACCATGTTATAATTCAGGGACTCCAAAACAGCTAACTGCTCAGAAGTCACGATCTTTTCAAAGCCATTTTCCCTGATATCAGCAGTGATACTTGCCGGATATCCGGGGTGGCGGAAAACGCCTACAAGACCTGGATACCCAATACCTTCATCTGCAGAGGAAGGGAATACCCATATTTCTTCCTGCTCGAAATTTCCTGTTTCCCTGAAGAAAAACAGCGGTGAAGTGGTCAATTCAAAATTCCCTGAATCAATAACCCCGGAACACATTTCGGCCGTCAGTGGGTAATCCTCCATTTGGAAGGCTATCCGGGCGAGATAGGCTTTGGCAGTATACTTACTCGCTCTACCGCGACCAATGAATTCCGGAAGATCTATTGCTGTTTCAATATCGGATTTGGCTTGTTCGTAAACTTCAGCAATTGTAGCTCGGACAGGGAAATGAAAATCGCTTGAGAATAGAACCGGCTCAAGTACCAGTGGAATACCCAGCTCCTGATGTTTATCCGAGTTAATGGGTT
>QQUB01000404.1 GCA_008501835.1 Bacteroidota bacterium | reverse complement strand
AATGTTTTGGAAAAAATCCAAAATAATCTGATTACCTTGTGTATCAACTTGGACACTACTTCTTAGTTCATAACTCAATTTAGCCCAAAAAACAACCAAAAAATTTAAACTCAAAATTATTTACAAATGAAAACTAATCTATTCATTATCATCGCTTTATTTCTATTTTTTGGTTGTGACGAAGAATCGGTTCCTCCTACCTCCTGGAGGGCTGAAGCCTATGAGTTCTATGAACGTGGAGAAATTTCTTTTTTCCTTTCCGATCAAAATTATTCCTATCAGTACACCTATTCTATTTGTGATATACCCAGCCATGCATACCTTAGCCTCAGTTATGGCGGACCTTCCGGATACCACTTAGTAACAGGGGTAGACATCCACCAATTTGCACCTGAAGAAATCCCCCATTTAGGGGTGAAGTTGGTAGCCCGAGGTGAAGAAGAACTCTTTTCTTCAACCATAGAAACTCAAGAGATCGTGGAATTGTATCAGAAATTCCCGGAAAGAGTATTTGTAGATTTTTTCCTTGAAATAGACGGAGAGTACTATAGCAATATAGTTTATCAAACTATACCGTTTGAAATACTTTTTAAGGATGAAAATGCTCAATCCGAATTTAACTTCAGAGAAGACTTTTGGGTATTGCAATGTATGGATAATCATGCCGTTTTACCCATTGAGTTTGAATATGACGGCTACTTATATTCTCATGATGCAGACAGCATTCAAGTCTCAGATTTCAAAGCAAAATTTGTTGCCTTAAAAAGCTACTAAATACTTCCAAATTTTATTCGGAAAAGCATATTGAAAAGTAGAAAAAATGCCCCTAAATTCTTACATTTGTTTCTATCAACCAACGCCCGTTGTCTTGACGAAAATTCAATTTTATGCGCAAGATCAATTCTCTAAACACGACGATAATCCGTAAGGTTTTAATGGCTTTGACAGGATTATTTCTTTGTTTCTTTCTGATTATTCACCTCGCAGGAAATCTTCAACTACTCCTACCGCACGAAATTGCTCAGACACAGTATAATGCCTATTCGCATATACTGTCCGGTAATTTCATTATCAAGCTCGTTTCCTACGTATTGTATGTATCTATTTTAGCCCATGCACTGCTGGCTTTGGTATTAACCATCGTCAACTGGCGGGCCGGAGGCAGTAAATACGCTGTAGATAAACGCAGGCAGGTAAGCGGCTGGATCACCCGTAACATGGGTATCCTGGGATCGCTGATCTTTGTATTCCTCATTGTGCACCTGGCCGACTTCTGGTATGTGTACAAATTTGGCCATCCGCCTATGGATGCAGCCGGGAATAAAGACCTTTATACGATAGTGGTTGAAGTCTACAAAGAGCCATTGTATGTGGTAGGTTATGTGATTGCCATGATTGTTTTAGGATTTCACTTGTGGCACGGTTTCCAAAGTGCCTTCCGCACCCTGGGGCTGTACAATTTTAAATACCACAAATGGGTGAAATACTTCGGATTCTTTTTCTCCATTGTAATGACCGTTGGATTTGCCATCATTCCGATAATTCTGTATTTCAGATTTGCGGGAGGATAGGGGAACAAGGGAATTGTGTAAAAAAGGTAAATGGAATTGCCTTTTATTCATACTCCCCTTCCGCTTTGAATCTTTAAGTCCTTAAACTTTAAAATTTCTTCCCGATGTTAGATGCAAAAATTCCCGAAGGGAAACTTCAAGATAAATGGAACAACTACAAAGCGAAATGTAATATCGTCAATCCGGCCAACAAGAAAAAGCTGGATATCATCGTAGTTGGTGCCGGCCTGGCAGGTTCTTCTGCTGCGGCAACTTTTGGTGAACTGGGATATAATGTCAAGGTATTCTTCTTCCAGGACTCTGCCAGAAGAGCACACTCCGTAGCTGCCCAGGGCGGTGTAAATGCTGCCAAAAACTATCAATATGACGGAGACAATGTCTACCGCATGTTTTATGACACCATTAAAGGTGGAGACTTCAGGTCCCGAGAAGCCAATACATACCGGTTGGCCGAATGTTCTGCATCATTAATTGATCAGGCAGTGGCACAGGGAGTTCCATTTGGTAGAGAGTATGGCGGATACCTTTCCAACAGATCTTTTGGAGGTGTTCAGGTAAAGAGAACCTTCTATGCAAGAGGTCAAACCGGTCAGCAATTATTGCTCGGTGCCTATTCTGCCATGATGAGGCAGGTCAACACAGGAAAGGTTAAATTATATAACCGTCATGAAATGCTCGATGTAGTTATCATCGATGGTAAAGCACGTGGAATTATTGCCAGAAATCTCGCTACTGGCGAAATCGAAAGACATGCTGCCCATACGGTTGTTCTGGCCACAGGAGGTTATGGGAAAATTTATTTCCTTTCTACACTGGCTATGGGATGCAACGGTTCTGCCGCCTGGCGTTCACACAAAAAAGGTGCCTATATGGCCGGTGTGAGTTGGGTTCAGATCCACCCTACTTGCCTGCCACAATCCGGAGATCATCAATCGAAACTCACACTGATGTCAGAATCCCTGAGGAACGATGGCCGTATCTGGGTGCCAAAGCAAAAAGGTGATGACCGCCATCCAAATGATATCCCACCGGAAGAAAGGGATTATTACCTGGAGCGCAGATATCCTTCCTTTGGTAATCTCGCTCCAAGGGATATTGCCTCCAGAGCAGCCAAAGAGCGAATTGACGCCGGACATGGTGTAGGTGCCAATAAAAATGCAGTCTACCTGGATTTCAGAACTGCCATCAATGAATATGGGGAAAATGTCATTAGAGAAAGATATGGCAACCTGTTCCGCATGTATGAAAAAATTACGGGTATCAATGCGTATAAGGAACCGATGAAGATCTCCCCTGCCGCTCACTTCACTATGGGTGGACTATGGGTCGATTATGAGTTAATGACTTCTGTTCCTGGCTTATTCGCCTTGGGCGAGTGTAATTTCTCTGATCATGGAGCCAACAGGCTTGGTGCTAATTCTTTGCTGCAAGCATGTGTTGACGGATATTTCATTGCCCCGCTTACCGTTGGTAATTACCTTTCCGGAGAGATTAAAACCGGAAAGATTTCAGCAGATCATCCGGAATTCGAAAAGACGGAAAAAGAGGCTCGTGAGCTCCTGGATAAATTGGTAAATATCAAGGGAAATAAAACTTCCGATCATTATCACAGAACTCTGGGACGAATTCTTTGGGACAAAGTAGGATTGGAAAGAAGTAAGGAAAGCCTGGAAGCTGCCATAAAGGAGATCAGGGAACTAAGAGAAGATTTTTGGCAAAACCTGATGGTTCCGGGTACCAAAGAAGAAATCAATTCTGAGTTGGAAAAAGCAGGCCGCGTGGCTGATTATCTGGAATTGGCCGAATTAATGGCGTTTGATGCTTTGAACCGGGATGAATCCTGTGGTGCACACTTCAGGTCTGAATACCAGACGGATGAAGGTGAAGCCATGCGAAACGACGATGATTTTGCCTATGTTTCCTCCTGGGAATTTGATCCAAAAGGGGAAGAACCTATACTTCATAAGGAAGTCTTGGAATTTGAAACGGTTACACCAACGGTAAGGAGTTATAAATGATCCGGTTGCTGGTTACTGGTTTAAGAATTGTTTTCATGCAAATATCCAGTAACCAGCAACTTGTAACCAGTAACATATTTAATAATTGAATAGCCAGGTGATTTGGAATTAGAAATACTATTTTTGAAAAAATAGTATTTCTGGACCAAGCCACCTTAAAACATAAAAAGATGAAAGTCACATTAAAAGTCTGGAGGCAAAAAGATGCACAATCCAAAGGTGCGTTTGAAACCTATCCGATGGACAATGTCAATGAAGATTCGTCCTTCCTGGAAATGCTTGACATGCTCAACGAGAGTCTTACCGTTCAGGGAAAAATGCCCGTAGAATTTGATTCGGACTGCCGGGAAGGTATTTGCGGGCAGTGTGGAATGGTCATCAACGGAAGAGCCAATGGTCATCTGGAGGGCACCACGACCTGCCAGTTACACATGCGCTCTTTTAAGGATGGTGAAACTATCTACATAGAACCTTTCCGGGCCAGTGCATTCCCCGTCATTCGCGACCTCAAAGTCGACCGGGAATCTCTGGACAGGATCATCATTGCCGGTGGTTTCATTTCCTCGCATACAGGATCTGCACCGGAAGCCAATTCAATTCCTATAGGACATGCAACTGCGGAATCTGCCTTTGATTCAGCTGCTTGTATAGGATGCGGAAGTTGTGTGGCCACCTGTAAGAATTCAAGTGCCTCTCTCTTTACGGCAGCTAAGATCACTCATCTGGCCAAATTACCTCAAGGTCAGGTCGAAGCCAGAAAGCGTGCCTTGAATATGGTAAAACAAATGGATATCGAAGGTTTCGGAGCCTGTACGAATACAGAAGCCTGCGAGGTGGAGTGCCCACAGAATATCTCCGTGATGAACATTGCCAGGATGAACTGGGAATTTCACAAGGCTATTTTGTAAGGGTTACTGGTTACGAGAGTCCCGGCACTACTTGCCCGGATGTCGCTTCGCTCCAATACGGGTTGCGGATTTTCAATTGATTATCCGCAACCCGTTTTTTATGGAATCCATAGATAACAAACTAAATCAAGGGCATATTTCGTTTACCAAATAAAAAATGCTCAAAACACCAATGATTATTCTGTTCTCGATTTTACTGCTTTCCTGTACTCATGCTCCTAATCAGGGTGATGCTCCCCGGGAAATGATCACAAATCCATTCAGAACTCCTGTAGCAAAAGATCTGATCGATACCAGTGGGAAAACTTTACAGACCAGATTCCTTTTACCTGAAGGTTATGAACGGACCGAAACAGCATCCGGTTCATTTGGAGAGTATCTCAGGAATCTTCCTTTGAAACCCCACGGGTCCAAGGTCAAATATTATGATGGAGATATTAAAAATTCCGGAGGTGTTTACGAAGCTGTTGTGGATATGGACATCGACCCCCGCGACTTGCAGCAGTGTGCTGATGCAGTAATACGATTACGAGCGGAATATCTTTATGGACAGGAAAAGTATGATGAGATCAGTTTTGAATTCACGAATGGTTTTGAAGCAGATTTTAAAACCTGGAGAAGTGGCAACCGGATTGGTGTTGATGGCAATAACGTTTACTGGCGGGCTTCTTCCAGTGCAAACAGTTCGTACAAAAGTTTTAGAAAATATCTGATCATGGTTTTTGCCTACGCCGGAACTTATTCTGTAGAAAGAGAAACAGAAAAGGTCTCTATTGAAGATATTCAGGTTGGGGATATTTTTATTAAAGGCGGCAGTCCCGGTCATGCCGTCATTGTAGTTGACGTAGCTAAAAATTTAGAAACCGGAGAAAAGATCTTCATGCTGGCCCAAAGTTATATGCCTGCCCAGGAGATCCAGATTCTTCAAAATCCAAAAAACGGGCAGGGTAATCCATGGTACGATACTGATTTTGAAAGGCTGAGAACTCCCGAATGGACTTTTGCGAAGGAGGCCTTGAGGAGGTTTGAGTGAATAGGCTTGTATTTTTTTCCACCCCCTAGCCATTATTTATAATTAGGATATTAATCCAAGATTCCCGATTTTGTGAAGAAACCATTCCAAAATGACCAGAAAATTAATCGGGATACTTTCTATTTTCCTCATTTTTATTGCTGTTTTCTCACTTTCCTATTGGAAGACAAGAGATATCCTGTTCCAATATTTTTTTGATTTAAGCCATTCACAGCCTGATATTACCGATCGACAATCAGTTGACGAGGTTTTCAAACAATTTGAAACTATTGCTCATACTCATCTTGATCCCGGGTATTTAAATGCTACCAACTCAGATGATCCAAAGTTCAAGGCTATTCTGGCTAATTCAGTCTATTTCAAGATTAACCGTTCACAGGTAAATCTCAAAGTTGCCGGCCAGTTCCGGGTAAAAGATTTTATGGCCAAGGACCAGTTTTACCGTAAAAGTCTTTTTGACAAACATTTTGAACAGTATTGGCTCATCGACAAAAAACTGCTCTATAAAATAGTTGAACTCCAGCAAGAGCTAACAAAAAACCATTATAACCCAAAA
>QQUB01000180.1 GCA_008501835.1 Bacteroidota bacterium | reverse complement strand
CGAACTCTATTCCTTCGGAGATGAAGAAGCAGAAGTGGAAATCGAAAAGAGAATGATCCGGAAGCGGAGAGATGGGTTTAAGTGATGGGGGTCAGTTTTCAGTCCGCAGTCATCAGTCATCAGTCATCAGTCTTCAGTCTTCAGTCATCAGTCTTCAGTCTGGAGTCATTTGAATCAAATTTTGGAGGTGTGAGTTTTGTGTTTGGGCTTTGTTTATCCGCTATGCTCGCCAGGAAGGCGTAATGTGTGCAAGGAATATTACATTGTTTAAAATCACCTTGCGCTCTTTGCGTATCCATTGCGCCCATTGCGGTTAAACACCTCCCATAATACCTCTAATCCTACCTCACTTATTCTTTTCAGAAACAAGCATTTTAATAGCACCTTCCTATTAATTTCCATGAATCCAAAATCAAAACTGACAAGGGGCATTTGTTTTTTTGTATATTACAACCGCTTTAAACAAATCTATGATTATGCGTATCACCTATACCTTCCTCCTTGCGCTAATTTCATTTACATTATCTGCGCAAATTACTTTTACAGATCAGTCATCCAATCTTTTTTACCAGTTCGTCAACAGCGGGGCTCCTATTGGAGTTGCTGACATGAACGGTGATGGGCTTGATGATATTATTCGTCTTGACAATACCTCTACCCTTCGGTTTGATTATCAACCTGCTGTGGGAACCGCCTTTACAGGTTACACTCATGGAATTTTACAAGGCACACAATGGGGAATGTGCATTGCTGATGCTGATGAGAATGGATATAATGATTTCTTTACCGGCGGAGGATTCAACGGCCTGAAGCTGCTGATCGCTGATAATTCAGGGTCCTCCTATACCCTCAACACCATTTCTATATTACCCATTTTCCTGCAAACAGCCAATTTTGCAGATATTGACAATGATGGGGATTCAGATATTTTTGCGTGTAATGATGTCGGACTGAGTCATGCCTACCGCAATGACGGTCCGGGCATTATGAATTACGATGATGAACTAATTAATACTGCATCAACTGTTCCATCTGACAACTCAGGTAACTATGGTTCTGTCTGGACTGACTATGACAGTGATGGTGACCTCGACCTCTACATTTCCAAATGCAGACAAGGGGTTACGGACCCAAATGATGGTCGCCGGATCAACCTTTTGTTTGAGAATGACGGGCAAGGCAATTATGTCGATGTTGCCGAAGAAGCCGGCCTGATACCTTACGGCCAATCATGGGCCGCTGATTTTGCAGATATCGATAATGACGGGGACCTTGATTGTTTTGTTATCAATCATGACATTCCCTGTAACCTATATATCAATAATGGTCTGAATTTCTTCGAAGATCAATTAAACTCTTCAGGTCTGGCAACTGCCCTGAGTACGGCCGGAAACGGGATCCAATGCAAATTTGTGGATTTCGATAATGACACTTATGTCGATCTGTTATATTCCACCAATGGTTCTGACCACTTATTATTCCGTAACAATGGGAACCAGACTTTTACTGAAGTTACCAACTGGATTATCACAGATGAAAGAATTCACAGCTTTGCAACGGGAGACCTCAACAATGATGGATTTCAGGATTTCATCGCCGGGTTCGGTAATGGATTTAATACACCAAACGGACAGGTTTCTGATAAATTATTCCTCAATAGCGGGAATAACAACCATTACTTTAAAGTAAGGCTCGATGGCGTTTTTTCCAATGAAAATGGTATTGGTGCCAGATTGGAACTTTACGGAGCATGGGGGAAACAGATTCGGGAAATTCGCTCCGGGGAAAGTTACGGAATCAACACCTCTTTAACTGCCCATTTTGGATTGGGAGCCTCCACTTCCATTGACAGTCTTATCGTCAGATGGCCATCAGGATATGTAGACAAAATAAATAATCCGGATATTGATCAGACCCATATTCAGGTGGAAGGATCGAATTGCGAAGCTATTGCGGACTTCAGCACCCAGGTTGACGGAAACACGGTTACCTTCACAGATCAAAGTTCCGGAGGTACCAACAACTGGTTCTGGAACTTTGGTGATGGCAACACTGCTTTTGGAGCCAATCCTGTCCATACCTATGCAACAGAAGGAATTTATGAAGTTTGCTTGTCAATCAATGGCGTATGTGGATCTGATCAAATTTGTAAGCAGGTAAACGTCAATTGCCCCCTCCCTGAAATTGACTTTGTTACGGGAAGCAATGGACTGACCGCTAATTTCACAGGAATCGTTTCCGGGCAAGCCAATTCCTTCCTTTGGGATTTCGGAGATGGAACCGGGCAGGCTGGTAGTAGTACGGCCACACATACCTTTAACACTCCCGGCATTTATACCATTTGCTTTGAAGTCTCTAATGACTGCGGCTCTTCTGAGGTTTGTAAAGATATACCAATTGGATGTACACCACCTGCTGTGGGATTCAATGTTTCTGTTAATGAACTAACACTGTCCTTCACGGATAATTCAGACCCGAATGTAACCGAATGGTTCTGGGAATTCGGGGACGGAACCACCTCAACAGAGGAAAACCCGGTTCATACTTATCCTGCCCCGGGTACTTATCTTATTTGCCTGACCGTAACTTCCAATTGCGGAACGAATCAGGTATGTCTTGAAGCTACCCTCAATTGTACTCCGCCATCCGTAGGCTTCCAGGCTGCTGTCAATAATTTGACGATTAGCTTTACAGATACTTCCAGCCCGGATGTCACTCAATGGTTATGGGACTTTGGGGACGGTAATACTTCAACGGAACAAAATCCGGTCCACACTTTTGCTTCGGCAGGAACGTATACTATTTGTCTAACGGTTACAAATGAGTGTGGATCTTCTGATGTTTGCTTCCCGATAACAGTGAGTTGCGCGCCTCCTTCTCCGGGATTCCAGGCTTCAGTCAATCAATTAACTATTACTTTTACAGATACCTCCAGCCCGGATGTAACCAGCTGGTTCTGGGATTTTGGGGATGGAACTACTTCTACGGATGAAAATCCTGTGCATACCTATGCCTCGGCAGGAACCTATACCATTTGTCAAACAGTTACTTCTCCTTGCGGATCCTCCCAGGTTTGTTTGCCAATTTCATTGAACTGTTCACCTCCAACGGCTGGATTCCAGGCACAAATAAATCAACTTACGGTAAACTTTACCGACAATTCCAGTCCGGGCGTTACTGACTGGCTTTGGGATTTCGGGGATGGAACCACATCAACTTTGGAAAACCCTTCCCATACATTCCCCGGAGCCGGAACATATACGGTTTGTCAAACGGTAACAAATGATTGCGGCAGTAATACTGTTTGTTTACCAATTACGGTAAATTGCGCACCGCCATCTGTAGGGTTCCAGGCACAAACGAGTGGCCTCAATGCCAATTTCTTTAATACTTCCGGAAATGATGTTACCCAGTTTTTGTGGGACTTTGGAGATGGTTCAACTTCAACCCAAGAAAACCCGATGCACACGTTTCCTGCTCCGGGTACTTATAACGTATGCCTGACGGGAACTTCTGCATGTGGATCATCTACGGTGTGCCTTGAAATAACCTTGAATTGTACTCCGCCCTCAGCAGCCTTTGGTGCACAGATCAACCAATTAACGGTAGACTTTACGGACAATTCCAGTCCGAATATTACCAGTTGGTTATGGAATTTTGGAGACGGAACAGCATCTGTTTCCCAAAATCCGACACATACTTTCCCGGCACCGGGAACCTATAATGTTTGCCTGACCGTTACGAATGATTGTGGCAGTAATACCGTTTGTTTACCGATAACGGTGAATTGCGCACCGCCTTCAGTGGGTTTCCAGACCCAAACCAGCGGACTTCTAGCCAACTTCTTTAATAACTCGGGGGGAGATGTAACCCAGTTTTTATGGGATTTTGGGGACGGATCCACTTCCACGGAAGAAAACCCCTCTCATACTTATGCGGCACCGGGAACCTATACCGTTTGCCTTACAGGAACGTCCATTTGTGGTTCCTCAACAGTTTGCCTTGATATAACCATCACCTGTGCCCCTCCATCAGCAGGATTCCAGATCCAAACAAACAACCTGACAGTTTCCCTGACAGATACCTCCGACCCGGATGTCACTCAATGGCTCTGGGATTTTGGGGATGGGAATACTTCTACCATGCAAAATCCTGTACATACCTATGCCGTACCCGGCACGTATACGGTATGTCTGACGGTTACCTCTACTTGTGGAAGTAACCTGGTTTGTTTGCCGGTGACGGTCTCCTGTGCTCCTCCATCAGCAGGATTCCAGACTCAGACCAATAATCTGACCGTAACCCTGACAGATACCTCAAGCCCTGAGGTTACACAGTGGTTATGGGATTTCAATGATGGAACTACTTCCACGGAACAAAACCCGGTTCATACCTATTCCAACCCCGGGACTTATATAGTTTGTCTGACCGTCACTTCTGTTTGTGGCTCCAACCAGGTTTGCCTGCCGGTAAATGTATCCTGTACCCCGCCTTCCGTAGGATTTGATGTACAGATTGATCAATTGACTGTTAGTCTAACGGACAATTCAAGTGACAACGTGGAACAATGGCTCTGGGATTTTGGGGATGGGAATACTTCTACACAGCAAAACCCGGTTCACACCTATGCTGCTCCGGGGACTTACACTATTTGCCTGACGGTAACCAATTCCTGTTCTTCTAACCAGATCTGCCTGGACGTAACAGTGAGCTGTGTGAATCCAACGGCCAGCTTCATCGTTCAAACCAATTTATCCACGGTTGCGTTTACTGATTTCTCTGGTCCGAATATCACCCAATGGTTTTGGAATTTTGGGGATGGAACTACCTCCACAGAACAAAATCCGGTCCATACTTATACCGAATCAGGCATTTATACGGTTTGTCTGGTGGTAACCAATGATTGTGGATCGGCTCAATATTGTGAAGCTGTTCAGATTGATTGTCCGGGACCTGTGGCTGATTTCACCTTGCAGTCAGATACCTATACGGTTTCTTTTACAGATAATTCTCAGAATAACCCGGTGGCCTGGGCATGGGACTTTGGAGACGGCACCAATTCCTCTCTTCAAAACCCAACGCATGTTTATGCACAAACCGGAAATTACACCGTTTGTCTGACCGTAATCAATGAATGCGGCCAGGATACCTATTGCCAGGAAATCACTGTTTCCTGTCCTGCTCCACAAGCCATTTTCGGCCATCAGACCAATGGTTTTGCAGCACAATTCAACGATATTTCCCTCAACAATCCAACCAGCTGGTCCTGGAATTTCGGGGATGGTAATGTTTCCACTGAACAAAACCCGACACATACTTATGCTATGGAAGGTATGTTTACGGTTTGTCTGACGGCAACCAATGAATGTGGAGAAAGCTCTTATTGTGAAACCATCACCATAACCTGCGATGCTCCGGATGCTGCCTTCAATTTCGATAACGTTAACCTGACGACTTCCTTTACCGATGTTTCGACTAACGGACCAACATCATGGCAATGGAATTTTGGCGACGGTAATACTTCCACTCAACAAAGTCCGACACATACCTATTTTGCACCGGGAACCTATACGGTTTGCCTCACAGTCACCAACGAATGCGGGTCTGATCAGTTATGTATGCAAGTGACGATCACTTGTGATGTTCCTCAATCCGGGTTTATGTACCAGAGTGATGAGCTGACCACCAGTTTCCTCGACTTCTCTACCAACAATCCAACTTCATGGTTGTGGGATTTCGGTGATGGCACAACATCCTCTATGCAAAATCCATCCCATACATTCCCATTACCGGGAACCTATACGGTATGTCTGACAGCATCGAGTGTATGCGGAAGCAACCAATCCTGCCAGCAGGTAGTGATCACTTGTTCAGCACCACAAGCAGGATTCGGTTTTCAAAGTAATGAACTGGAAGTGACCTTTACGGATAATTCTTCCAATGATCCAACCTCATGGTTATGGAACTTTGGAGATGGTACCACCTCAACTGTGCAGAACCCTGTGCATACCTATGCTTTACCAGGCACCTATGCGGTATGCCTCACGGTATCTTCTATTTGTGGAAACACACAAATGTGTCAGCAAGTAAATACAAGCTACCCTCCACC
>QQUB01000750.1 GCA_008501835.1 Bacteroidota bacterium | reverse complement strand
GAGGCTAAGGCTCAGGAAAAGGCTATGGATTTTATATCCGGCCTCAGCCTTGGTCTTAGCCTCAACTTATTTAATAAATTGCCTTGATGCAAAACTTCTTTTAACTACCTTTGGACTTCCTAAAATTGCTTACTTATGAAAAAGATTATCAATACCTCCAATGCACCGGATCCGGTAGGTCCATACAACCAGGCTGTTGTGCACAATTATACCCTTTATGTTTCAGGACAGATCGCCATCAATCCTGCATCAGGGGAACTCGTACTTGAGGATATTGAAAAAGAAACGCGTCAGGTGATGGAAAATCACAGAGCTATTCTTACCGAAGCTGGTCTTACTTTTAAAGATGTGCTCAAATGCACCATTTTTGTCTCGGATATGGGGAACTATGGAAAGATAAATGGTGTTTACGGGGAATACTTTGATGAAAAGACCGCTCCTGCCAGAGAATTGGTGGAAGTGGCCCGTTTGCCAAAAGATGTTAATATTGAAATTTCACTGATTGCGGCCTTCGCCTAAATCAAGACCTCCTGGGGGGCAAAATCCTCTGAGGTCAAAATAGAAAATATAATCCTATAACATTATGAGTGATAAAAAAGTGGTGCTGTCAGCCATTCAACCTACTGGTGACATGCACTTTGGAAATTATTTCGGAGCTGTAAAGAATTGGGTAGATCTTCAGGAGAATTATGATTGTGTTTATGGAGTGGTTGATTACCACGCTATGACGATGCCTTATGAACCTTCGAAGTTGCGTCAGAATACCTGGGAGTTAATTTTTAACCTGTTGGCAGCTGGTGTCAAGGCGGAACACCTCTTCATTCAGTCACTGATTCCTGAGCATGCGGAATTGTGCTGGATCTTTAACTGCTTTACCTCTTATGGTATGTTGCAACGTATGACACAGTTTAAAGATAAAAGTTCCCAAAGCAAGGAGACCGGTGGAGAAGGCTTTATCTCTGCAGGACTGCTTGACTATCCAGTATTACAGGCTGCAGATATTCTGATTTACAGAGCGGATTACGTCCCTGTAGGTAAGGATCAGGAACAGCACCTGGAATTATCCAGAAATATCGCTCAACGCTTTAACAACCAGGTTGGTAAGGAATATTTTGTATTGCCGGAAACCTTGTTCACGGAAGTGCCAAAGGTGATGTCTACTGCTGATCCTACTCGAAAAATGAGTAAGAGTGCCGGTGACAAACATTTCATCAATGTTTTCGCTGATGAGTCAAGAATCCGCAAGCAGATCAGATCTGCCGTTACGGATACCGGGGAAATGGAAGAAGGTAAAATGAGTCCGGGCGTTGAAAACCTGTTCAGTCTTCTCAAGGCTTCCGGCCGTCAGGAGGCACATGACAGTTTGATCCAGGATTACAATGCAGGTGCCTTGAAATATTCAGATCTTAAGGAAGCTGTAGCTGAAGGACTGGTGGCATTGAGTTCAACCTTCCGTGAGCGTAAAGCTGAATTACAGGCCAATAAAAAAGAGATCAAAAATCAGATCAAAGGAAGTACCTGGGAGATCAGAAAGCGTGCCCAGCAAACCATTAAGGACGTGAAAGATCTGACAGGACTGATGAACGTCAGATTCTGATTTTTTAAAATAGTTTTACTGGAAGGTTGGAATAAAGAGAAAAGAAGATCACTTTTTCTTTATTCAAACCTACCATTTTTCTATTGAGCTTCCTTCAGTTTAATTAATTTGAGTTGCGTGTTACGAGGTACGCGTTGCGAGTTGGATCATTTTTGTTGATTTTTTAGTGCTTCAGCTTTTAATCAGGAAGGGAAATGAGTGTAATTTGCTTTATTTTTTAACCCGTAACTTGAAACCCGTAACCCGCAACTTGAATTTATTATGAAAATCATTTGTATTGGTCGAAACTATGCAGCTCATGCCCGGGAATTGAACAATCCCGTTCCAAAACGTCCGGTCATTTTCATGAAGCCTCCTTCCGCCCTCCTGGTCAATAACAAACCAATGTATTATCCCGACTTCACCAAAGATCTTCATTACGAATGTGAAGTTGTCCTGAAAATTAAAAAGAACGGCAGACATGTTCAACCGGAGCATGCATCAGGTTACTATGAGGAAATTACGCTTGGAATCGATTTTACTGCCAGAGACCTTCAGTCCGAATTGAAGGAAAAGGGCCACCCCTGGGAATTGGCAAAGGGCTTTGACGGATCCGCTGCCGTTGGGAAATTCATTCCTAAAAGTGAAATTGAAGGTGATTCGATCAGGTTCGATTTGATGAAAAATAAAGAAATTGTTCAGTCCGGGAATACGACGGATCTTCTTTTCCCTTTTGATGACCTTATTGTTTTTGTTTCCAAATTCTTCAAACTGCAAATGGGAGACCTCATATTCACCGGAACTCCTGCCGGTGTCGGTCCTGTAAAAATCGGAGATCAACTTGAAGGGATTATTCAAACCAATTCCGGAGCTCAAAAAGTCTTGAGGTGTCAAATTCGGTAATTGTTCGGGATTGAACACGGATATTAACTGATTTAACGGGTTTTGACGGATTTTTTCAATTAAATCAATCTTTATTCTATACAAAAAAGGCCCTCCATTTCACCTCCATCCAAGGATATCTAGTTTCAGAAAAAAAGGCTATTTTTACCCAATTGTAAAACCAGTCCAGGGAAGATATTTTTCGATAATATTCCTTTGGAACTAATTGAAAACCGAACTGCACTAAATGGGGGAAAAAGAAATTCAGCACCGCACAATTGTTACCTTAACTACAGATTTTGGGAGCCGGGATTATTACGTGCCGCTATTAAAAGGAAGTATTCTTTCCGTAGTCCCTGATGTTAATCTCGTCGATCTTTCTCATGAAATCGGGAATTATGATATTACCAGAGCTGCTTTTATTTTTAAAAATGCCTGGCATCATTTTCCGGAAGGAACTATCCATTTACTTACCGTAAATGATAGCCCGGAGCACCCTTCTTTTATCATTTTTGAACATCAAAACCACTTTTTTTTAGGTCCCGACAATGGAATTTTTTCTCTGGTCTTTGACCCCGTTCCCACCAAAATTTTTCGTCTTCCTGTGAAAAATGGGACTTTTTTTGAGTTAAAAGACCTTTTTTCCCATGCAATTAGTCACGTTTGCGAATCTCGCGGCTTATATAATATAGGGGAGCCTTTGGAATCCCTGGTGACGAGAATCAGTTTTCAACCGGTGCTTGGTCCATCACATATCAGGGGGTCTGTGATTCATGTGGATAATTATGATAATGTGATCACCAATATAAGCAGGGCATTGTTTGAAAAAATCAGTGGCGGGCGAGAATTTTTGTTGACGTTTAAGGGGCATGAACCTATTTCTTCCATTAGTGAGCATTATCATGATGTTCCCATTGGGGAGGTGTTGTGTTTGTTTAACTCGGCAGATCACCTTGAGGTAGCCATTAACATGGGAAATGCTGCAGGCTTACTTGGATTTAACCTGGAGGACACCATACAAATTGACTTTTTGGATGCAAAAGAATAGCATTAAACGAATTGTAAAAATGACCTTCCGGCAGGAAGCAACGGAAGAATTTATTAAAGTATACAGAAAAAAACAACCATTTATCAGCGGCTTTGATGGATGTCATGGAGTGGAATTATTGCGGTGTAAAGAACCTGATAATATCTTCTTCACCTATAGTATTTGGGATGATGAGGAAGCTTTGCAAAAATATAGGCAATCCGAGTTGTTCAAGGGAACCTGGGCATTGGTGAAGCCGATGTTTGAAGCAAAGGCAGAGGCCTGGACGGTTGAAGAAGAGGTTTGATAAGAACTATGTGCTCTATGTGCCTTTGTGTTAAAAAAAAACACCACATAGTCATAAAGTTCGCAAAGAGATAAGCATGAGCAAAACCTTTTGGAGAAAGTTTTTTAGTTACTTTGGAGAGCTCCACGTCGAGAGTTCTCCAAGTACTCATAATCCGCATCTTTATGTCAGTTTGCGGAGAGGAAGGTATCAGTTGTGTACAGCTCATGCGGTTTATTCCTATGAAGACCGGTATGATAATTTTGTGAAAGCATTCAAAAAGGCAAAACTGGATGACAGGAAAATAGAAACTGTACTCGTCCTTGGATTTGGTTTGGGAAGTATTCCGGTTATTCTGGAAAAGCAAGGCCAGGATTATCATTATACGGCTATTGAGATAGATGAAGAGGTTTTGTACCTGGCCAATAAGTATTCGATTCCGGAAATGAATTCCAATATTGAATTGATTTGTACAGATGCCTATGCTTATGTGATGCAAAGTCAGGATAAGTATGATATGATCTGTATGGATATTTTTCTGGATGACAAGGTTCCTGACCCTTTTGAAAACGAAGAATACCTGGAAGCCATGAAAGGGCTGCTTAAGCCTGAAGGGTTGTTATTGTATAACCGGCTGGCTGCAAATCGGGATGATGTCAAAAAGACCAAAACCTTTTTTGAGGATCGGTTTTTAAAGGTATTCCCGGAGGGGCAATTTGTGGATGTTGGAGGAAACTGGATGTTGTTCAATCAAAAAATAAAGTAAAAACCATTTGAAAATAAACCACAACTAATCGAAGATGAAAAAAAAGAAATGTCTGGAATGTACCGATGAATTCATCGGTCGCATTGACAAGAAGTATTGCTCGGATAATTGTCGCAGCTCTTATAACAACAGGGCGAACAGTGAACTCAACAGTTTTGCACGCGGGATCAACAGAATACTGAGAAATAACCGAAAGATTCTTGCTCACCTAAATAATTATGGCAAAACAAAGGTCCATCGTGAACAGCTCATGGAACTCGGATTTAGATTCAGATATTTTACCAATCTTTACCAAACAAAATCGGGTAATATTTACCACTTTTGTTACGATCAGGGCTATCTTGAGCTCCCGAATGATTATTACAGTCTTGTCATTCGGCAGGAATATATTGAATAAAAAATTTTACAAATGAGTATTGCAGAAATAACTGAAATGATCAAAAGCCAGGCACAGCTAAACGCACCCATTGGCGCTACCCTTAAATTCAAAATTGATGATGATGTGATCTATCTGGATGGTACCGGTGAGGAAAATCAGGTATCCAACGAGGACAAAGATGCGGACTGCCTGATCTCAACCTCAGGAGATAATTTTCAAAAACTTTTCAAAGGAGAACTCAACCCAATGATGGCGGTTATGACCGGAAAAGTCAAGGTCAAAGGTGATATGGGGGTAGCGATGAAACTGAAATCTCTTATGGGAGGTTAAAGTTTATTTTGCCAACAAAAAAAGGGATTGGAGAATTCTTTCAAGAAGTCTCCAATCCCTTTTTTTATTAATGGCTGTATTTTAATTTACTGATAATTGGCTGATGACAAGAGAGCCGGAATTGAGGATGGTTTTTACCAAATAGATTCCGGGTGTCAAGTCAGTTACTTCAAAAGTGTTGTCAGAAGGAGATGAAAATTTCCTGACTACTGCTCCCCTCGCATCAAGAATCTCCACCGAAGTGATATCAAATCCAGAATTGTTCTCTAGCTGGAAGAAAGATTCAGCCGGATTAGGAAAAATCCGTACCAGGTTAGTTTGAGTCAAAGGAGTTGAAGTATTTAAAAGTGTTGAATATTCAACGACATAAAAGAGGTCATTACTTACTTTCAGGTCAGACCATTCACCGGCTTCGCCTTGTGGCCATTCCGTAATTGCCATGGCAAGTCCATCCTGGTTGTCAGCATTGTCAGGATCATTTCCCCAATTGATAAATGATCCACCCACGGCAGCTCCGGTCGTGGTACCTGCCCAAAATAATAATCCGCCACCGCTGTTGTCTCCGTCCCAGGCCCAGTCACCTTCAAATTCCAGATCATTTCCGCCAAGCCAGACAAAAGCTATTTCTTCGTATTCCCCGGCATAGGTTGCGGAGGGCACAATGGAGGCATTGGCAATGCCTTCGAAAACGGCCTGTTGCTCCTGTTGGTTGTTGATTTCGACCAACTTGCCTCCCCGGGTAACAGCACAGGCTGCTGCATCTTCCCATTTGAGGTTTTCTTTTACAACATGATAGGTTCTTTCATTAAAAATAAAGGTAAATACTTCTGCATCCAGGTTGCAGGGCTGGGCCAGAATATCCTGACTAAGGGAACTTCCTGCCAGAAATATGATC
>QQUB01000485.1 GCA_008501835.1 Bacteroidota bacterium | reverse complement strand
GATCTACCACGCTGGCGGGGTCGGTTTTAAGTTGGAAAGTGTAAACTTTTTGACTTAAAATCGGGGGTGGATCCTCTCCAGCATTGGATCCACCCCCGGATCACTATGAAAAAAGTCGCCTTTTCTCCATTGATCCGACCCCGCCAGCGAGGTACATTACAATTCCCCTCCTATATAGTTTCCCTGAATCTCACCAATTGGTCGCGTTGCTGAGCTGTCAGGTTTTTCGTTTGAAGGAGGTTGTTGGCAAAGGTTTTTAGCCATTGCTCACCGCCATCAAATTGATTTTTATTCTTTATGAAAATCTTCAGGTCCTCCTGGATTTTCCCGGTATAACCCAGAAACGAAGGAGCATTTAACTGCACCATCATGCGTATGTACCTCAACTCAGGATCTCCTTGTGCCTGAACAATCGCCTGATCAATTTTCTTCTTACCTCTGTTGAAATACTTCAACTTCGATGTGGGGAGGTAAACATATTCGGCCATCATAGTCTCACAGAGTCCCTTGTACGCATTTGTCAGGGGAGTATTTTCATAACTTTGATTATTGATAATTTTTTCGAGCTTTTCCTCGGAAAGTTTTCCTGAATGGAAATCTGACCTGATCTTCTTTTCGATCACGGAGGCTCCCAAAAACAATAAAGTAACTAAGGAATAACTCAAAAACATCTTCATTTCAATTACAATAAGTTAAGCTTGGTATTTACATATGACTTCATCAATAGCCCCATCTTTGCATAATTGGGAACCCGAATCCGGGTACTCATTATTTCCCTTGAAGGAGTATCTTTGAGTTTTTTCAACAACCGGCTATAATAAATATAAGCCGTATATACTCCAAATTTCGACGTGGCAGGTAGCTTGATTATTCCAGCATATGCCTTTCTGAAATCCTCCTCAATTTCCTGAATAATCTCTTGCTTTGTTCCGGCATCAAGGTTTCGAAGGTCAACATTAGGGAAATAACTCCTGTTCAGCAACTCAATATCACTCTTCAGATCTCTCAAAAAATTCACCTTCTGAAAAGCCGACCCAAGTGCCATAGCACTATCTTTCAGCTCGTCATACTTGCGTTCATCTCCATTTACAAAGACCTTCAGGCACATCAACCCCACTACGTCTGCCGAGCCATAAATATACTGCTTATACTCTTCTGTGGTGTTGTAATCTTTCTTGGTCAGGTCCATTTTCATGCTGTGTAAAAAAGCATCAATCAAATCAAGGTCAATATTGTATTGCTTCACAGTTTCCTGAAAAGAATGCAGAATTGGATTGAGGCTGATGCCCATTTCAAGTGCCAGGTAAAAATCTTTCTCAAACTTATCCAAAAGGAATGATTTATTCCATTTATGGAAAGTGTCAACAATTTCATCCGCAAACCGCACAAATCCGTATATACTATGGATAGCAGGACGGATCGAGGGTGCCAGCATATTAACTGCGGACGAAAAGGACGTGCTGTAGGAATGGGTGACCTTCCTACTGCAATCAAAAGCCAGGTTGTCAAACAGCGACATCATACTTAGGATTTTTTGTCATGGTTTTAATAATCAGTTCGGAAGCGATCTTTCCCGAAATCAATGCGGGAGGAACGCCAGGTCCGGGAACGGTCAATTGCCCGGTAAAAAACAGGTTGTTCACTTTTTTACTTTTTATACTCGGTCTCAGGAAAGCAGTTTGTCTGAGGGTATTGGCCATGCCATAAGCATTGCCTTTATAGGAGTGGTAGTCTTTTTTGAAATCCGTTACGCAATAGGAGCGTTTGAATTCTATATGTTCACGGATCAATTGCCCCGTATGCCGCTCCAGTCGGTCCATGATCATACCAAAATATTTCTCACGGGTCTCTTCATCGTCTCCCTGGAGATCCGGAGCTAACGGAATCAGGAAAAATGCATTTTCCTTTCCTTGCGGAGCAACTGTGGAATCAGTCATACTGGGGAAACTTGCATAAAAAAGCGGAGCTTTTGGCCATCTTGGTCTATCATAGATTTCCTCAGCATGGACATCAAAGGATTTGTCAAAAAACAAATTGTGATGAGTAAGGCCATCCAGTTTTTTGTTGAACCCTACATAAAACAGCAAAGCCGAAGGAGCAAATGTTCTTTTATCCCAGTATTTCTCGGAATATACCCGGTCCTGGGATTCCAGTAAGGATTCGGTATGGTGATAATCGGCTCCACTCAAAACTATATCAGAATAATGGGCTTCACCATTCACCAGGAGTCCGATCGCATTTCCGTCTTTGGTAAGTATTTTTTCCACCGAAGCATTCGTGTGGATCTTTACCCCCAATGATTCGGCAAGCGTTTGAAATGCTTCCACAATCTTGTACATACCTCCCTTGGGATACCATGTACCAAGGATGAGATCAGCATAATTCATAAAACTGTAAAAGGCAGGTGTATCCTGTGGTTTTGCCCCCAGGAACAATACCGGGAACTCCAGGATTTGTATCAGCTTTTCGTTTTTGAAACGCTTTCTTACTTTTTGTCTGATAGTAGTGACAAATTGGGTGAGATTTGACACAGTTTGAGGGGTCACCAGTTCGATTGGAGAAAGCCCTGGTTTATAAACAAGGTTCTTGATGGCTACCTCATAATTGTATTCAGCTTCCCGCAAAAAATCTTTAAGATGTTGGGAACTGCCAGGCTCCTCCTTTTCAAAGATTTCATATATCTGCTCAATACTATTTGGAATATCAATATGGGAAAAGTCCTCGAAGAAAACCCTGTAAGCCGGAGAAAGCCGGACGAGTTCATAGTAGTCGGAAGAATGTTTTCCAAAATCAGCAAAAAACCTTTCAAATACATCCGGCATCCAATACCAACTTGGGCCCATGTCAAATTTGAAGCCGTTGGTTTCATACAGCCTCGCTCTTCCGCCGATCTGATCGTTTTTTTCGAAAACGTTAACCTCGAAACCAGCCTGTGCCAGATAACAGGCACTGGCTAAAGAAGAAAATCCTGATCCAATAATATTTATCATCTCTACATTTTTGTTTAACAAAATTGCAGAAAAGTTAAACAAAAGTCAAGTATTGGATCAAATTTTTTCTAAAAGATGCTTAATATTTTCAAAAATTCGCATGTTTTTAAAGTCCTCGGGAAGCTCCAGGCCTTTGGTTCTGCGTCCCAGCACCCAAAAATCACAGGTATCGTCAAGCTCAATTTCTTTTTTAAACTCGACCAGATAATCCATGACATAATCAGGATCTGGTTTTACGGTGAAATAACTGACAAAGGTGACATTTGGATATTTACCTGAAAAGGTCTTTAGGTTATCGATCGGAACACTTTCGCCTAAATAAATAGAATGATAACCTTTTAACAATAGCTCATAGTGTAAATACAAAAGGCCAAGGGAGTGTATTTCATTCATTGGCAGGAATAAAACGAAAATCTTTTCCCTGTGTTTTACAGGCTCCTGTTGAACACGTTCAATGTTGATGAGCAGCTTTTGATTGATCAAATTGGAGATAAAATGCTCATGCGCAGGCGTTATACTGTTGGATTGCCAGTCGAGACCAATGTTGTGCAGGAACGGGATAAAAACTTCAATAAATACAGTCCTGAAAGTATTTTCAGCGATTAACCGGTTGTAAGTTTGCTCGAATAATTCGAGATCAAAATTGAGCATTGCCAGCTTCAGAGGACTAAGGGAATTTTCAACATTAGCCGCTTTCGAAGCATACTCTCTTACTTTTACTTCGAGTTCATCTTCCTCTAATTTGGCTATTTTGGATATCTTTAAACCGTTATTATACAAAACAGTTACGTTAAGTAGTTTTTGCAGGTTCTTTGTATCGTAATACCTGATATTAGAATCTGTTCTCAGAGGCTCCAAAATATTGTATCGCTTCTCCCATATCCTGATGGTGTGAGCCTTAATGCCTGATAAATTTTCGAGGTCTTTTATTGAGAAGATTGTAGAAATATTGTTCAACTTTTTTAATTTTTTATTGAACAAAGTTAAGACTTTTTAATATCAGACGCAATATTTAAGCCATATATTTAATAAAATTTACTTCAAAAGTTGTTCAAATAGTATGGTTCCATATCTAATTGGATCATTATGATGATGGTGCAGTTTTATTCCAAGTTCAATGAGGAAAGTGCATGAAATGGAAAATAGCGTGGATGGGAAAAGGTTTTCTATTCCAATAATTCAGTTCTTCCAGTTATACCATTTTACCTCAAAATTTTGCTTGCGGGAAAATTACCCATTTTCAAAGGTTTAACATTCTTATACATTCAAAAACAAACCACTTCGATGCAAAATCTAAAATACCCTATCGGTGATTTCAAAAGCCCGGAACACATTTCCCCTGACCAACTTTCAGATTGGATAACGGACATTAAACAATTTCCCCAAAAGCTCAAAAGTCTTGTTCAGGGTCTCAGAAAAGACCAACTCGGTTGGCACTACCGCCCCGGCGGCTGGACGATCCACCAAGTCATTCACCATTGTGCAGACAGCCATATGAACAGTTTTATCAGGTTCAAACTGGCCTTGACAGAAGATTCGCCTACTATAAAACCTTACCTGGAACATCTTTGGGCCGAAATGCCGGATACGCTTTCTGCCAATATCGACACCTCTATTAGCATTTTGGAAGGCCTGCACCATCGTTGGGGAATTTTGTTAGACAACCTAGGAACCGACGACCTGGAAAGCGTATTTATTCACCCGGAACATGGGAAACGGTTTACACTTGGAGAAACCATTGCGTTGTACTCCTGGCATGGCAATCACCATCTGGCGCATGTAGAGCAGGCCATAAGGTTTAAGGGAAATTTTGGGGAATTCGGGGATGAGAACACGGGAGTTGTTTGATATCGTTTCTGGAGTTTCAGAGGTTTCAGGTTGTTAAAATTAGAACTCAGTGCACACTGTGCCTACTCCGGGTACTCTGTGGTTAAAGTGTTTTGTTAAAAAGAAATCCTGTTCCCAAACTCGGGCAAAAAAATTTGATGCTGCCCTCCAGTGAAGACAACATCAAATTAACATTTGAAATTCACCCATCAGGTGAATCCCCCCTTTCAAGTTTTTTATCAATTGACCCTTTATTTCTGGATAATTGTATTTACACAATAACAGAAACAGGTATAGTGCATGAAGGTATATCGCCAAATTTAGGTTATAAAAGGGTGAATGCAAATGACAAATATCATCCCGATAATAAAAAGTCCTTTGATCAGACTGACCAAAGGACTTTTTATTTTTCAATTTGCTTACCAATTATTTAAGCTCAAACGAATCCCCTAAAGCCGGGATATCTACATTTCTAAATCCATTTTCATTGAGCAGATCCCTGAATTTTTCCTGGCGTTCAAGTGTGCCATGAACCAGGAATAATTTTTTAAGGCGCCCACGCTGGTTGTGGAGAAAATCAATCAACTCTCCCCTGTCGGCATGAGCAGAGAAAGAATCCATGACTATAATATCCGCTCGAACTTCCTTCCATTCACCGAATAACTTGAGCACCTTCGCTCCTGCCCGCAACTTCCCTCCAGGAGTTTCCGGAGAACAATACCCCACAATAAGAATGGTATTGCGTTTCATTTCAATATTATTGGCCAGGTGGTGTTTTACCCGACCGGCATTCATCATTCCCGAAGAACTGATGATGATACAAGGCTCCCTGGAATCATTCAGACTTTTCGAAAGCTCTACATCCTTTATATAGGTCAGATTATTAAAACCAAAAGGATTATCGTCGATCAGCATATAGGAACTCAGGTCGTTATCAAAACATTCCGGGTGGGTTCCGAATATAGTGGTTGCGTTCACAGACAAAGGACTATCGACGTAAACCGGAATTCGAGGCAATAAGCCTTCCGTCTCCATCCTGTCGAGCATATAAACGATCTCCTGGGTACGACCCACGCTAAATGCAGGAATGATGAGTTTACCCTTTTTCTCCACACAGGTATCCTTGATCACCTTGAGTAACTTCTCACTTTCCGAAGGAGCTCCCTCGTGATCTTTATCTCCATAGGTAGATTCACAAAGCAGGTAATCCACTTCCGGCATCTTTTTGGGATCTCGAAGAATCGGCCTGTCCGGGCGGCCTACGTCTCCGGTGAAACCAAACATCCTCGTTTTTCCACCTTCTGTAATACGAAGCGTCACACTC
>QQUB01000389.1 GCA_008501835.1 Bacteroidota bacterium | reverse complement strand
TACCAAAGTGTACAAATTGGGGTTACTGCCACCTCGTCTGATTATGATGTCACCATGTATATCGATGATATTTCCATTCGAAAAAAGCAATGACAATTCTTAAGAAAAGTTTAAAAACCTTAAAAACCCAGTCTATTCACCCTCCAGGAAAGTTAAAATAGTTTATCCGGACGACTAATTGTCTATCTTTAAAAGCAACAACTAAAACAGCCATATGAAAACGAATACCTACAATTGGGCATTAGCCTTTTTCTTAACCTTGATCCTTTTCTCCTCCTGTAGAAAAGAAGAAATTCCTGACATCGAAGATATTCCCGAAGCTCCCTGCTGGGAACTCCATCCTGAGATCGAGCTGGATCATCGATTATTGGTCCAGAGTTTTACTACCGAGGATTATATTTATTTACTGAGTAATAATTACTTCCTGAAAATGGACGAGACGGGCTTGCTGGAAGAACATTTTATTTCGGAGCAAGGCAACCTTTCCCTTTATGACTATCCAATGCTCAATGACAAAATATTTGCTGTTGGGATGGATTTGTACAATCTGGATACTCTGGAAATTTTTTCTACTCAAAACCCCGATGTTTCCGCTTCTATCGATCTATTATCTATTGATTCAACCTTTGTAGAAATCAATTATTTTTTGGGAAATGGCATGTGTGTCAATGAGGACAATAAATTATTATTTAGCGTAAGAAAGAACACTGATTTGGGAACTTCCGATCCAAATTTGTATTTCTGGATGTTTGATTTTACCCTTGATGAAAACAATTTGATAATCAATTTTGACAAAGAGGTCAAAATTGAAATATCTGGAAGTATGAGCTTTTATGGGTCTAAAGTGGTTTCGGAAATGGTTGTTTTTGAAAATGATTTTTATTGCAGTATCTACAACCCGAGTACAACTTTTAGAATTGATTCGGAAGGAAGTTATGAAGAATTGTTTCCTTTAAGAGACGCGACCATTTTCTCACATAACGATACCTTATTTGCACTTGGGCATTTTTATGATTGTGATATCTCTTATGCCGTCAAGGATCCTCAAAGTAGTCAATGGGAAACCTTAACTTTTGGAGTTAATGATGCTTGTTGGGGACGTTTTTATCAAATTGGGGGCAGGTTTATCATGAAAAATGGAAACCAATTATGGGAGCTGAAAATTAACCATTCAGCAGGAACTTATTCATTAAAGGAACTGGAAAATAATTGTGTCCAGAAAACCTCCATCCGAACAGTATTTAAATTCCAAGACAAAGTTTATTTGTGCACACCCGAAGGACTATACCTCAAAAACTTCGAAGATTTTTTCAAATATAAAGAAGAGTGAAAACATGAAACTTAATACCATTACGATTTCCTTGTTTCTGTTCATTATACTAATCCAGTCATGTCAGGAATCAAGCGACATTATTTTTGACCTGGAACAGAATAAACCACCCATAATTTTCCAGGAAGAACCTACTTCTTACTCAAAGCAAGTAGTTTTGAATGCTTTCATTGGAAGGAATGAACTACTTTTTATTAATGCATCTACAATTTCAAATTTCACAGCGGATTCTGACCTGGAATATTCTAATCCTGTGCACTTTTTGAGCTTGTCTTATTTTAAAAAACATTGCATTTCCAAAAACTATTTGGCCTTGACTTCTGCTATCACTGGCCACAGGTATATTAACTTTCATTCCACTAATGAACAATTATTCTTTGATGAAGAATTAGCCCTGAGCATAAATAAGGTAGGAGGTATACCATCAGATTCCACTTGGGATTATACCAGCTACAATACTTCTCCTTTTGACAATACAGCTATTAATAAATTTGATAAAGCTATTTTGCCTGTTGTCAAAAAAACAGACCCTGATGCTTTGGTTTTTATCTTATTTGATTTGCGAAAACTTGTGGGATCGGCGAACCCTAATAACTATAATTACGAGTATAATCCAAATAGGAACCTGCCCAAAGATCAATATACAGAGATCGTTTTTCCGGAAGGGACCACTAATGAAATCAACAGGATGGAATCGTTTGAGCATAACTTCCTGGTGAGCACAGCAGAAAATACTTACCTGATTCGTCCGGACGGGAGTTATCAGTTGCTCTTGGAAGGGAGCGCAAATGATTTTTTCAAATTTGACGACAAAATTTACGCCGACTTTGGCGACCGGATAGCTTTCTCATCAGATGATGGGGAAACATGGGAAGTCATTAACGATACGCCAGAATTTCCCGGGTTCAGAGAATTCCAGGATGTTTACGGGCATCTGATCTTCTTCCACGAAGACAACCTTTACCTGGTTAACCCGGATGATTTTTCCTATTACGAATTGGATAACGAAGGCCTGGAACATAGCAAGATTACCGCCGTCCTGCCTTTTTACCAGCGTATTTTTGTTACTACCTTAAGTGGCGTTTTTTATAAACCAATTGAAAACCTTGAATAATGAAAATGTTCAACCTGGCTTTTTGCCTGTTAATTGTAGCCATGCCTTATGTTTATTCACAAGGCACCTATAGTTTTAGTTATTCCGCACACACATATGAACCGCTTAAAGACCCTATCGTTCTGAATGACTCCACCTTTCCGGAATTTTGGGATGAGTTTATGATAGAGGTCGATTTTCCTATTCATTATTTTGGCAAAAAGTTGTATTCAGTTTTAGTGAAAAACCGTGGTGATGTAATTATGGGAAATGTGGAGGAACGTATTGAACTATTTCCGGTGCAGTTGAAACTGAAACAAGACAGTAAAATATCCTATACCGTCGATGGGGAACTCTTGTGTAGTAACCGAATATTAAAAATCGAATTCCAGAACATGGGGTTTCGGTGCGATACAACAGATACATATTTCGCCAATGCACAATTGTGGATCTATGAAAAGACTGGTGTGATAGAGATCCATTATGGAGAGTCGTTCGATAACCCTGAGGTATACAGAGTCAATGAAAACAACTGTTATGGGCAATTTTACTATGGCAGCAGACTGAGGTTTCATGTTAACCTTAGTGCAATGCCCTACAATGCACCTGATCAGCCGGATTTTTTTCTGGGTGATTTATCTGATGTGGATCATTGGGGAATTGGTGCTATCCCCTCAGCTGGCATGGTTTACCGTTTTGATCCCCTTTTGGTAACAGGCAATAACTTTACCATTAGCCCCAATCCTTCCAGGTATTCAATAAAATTATCCAGACCACAGGAATGCGGCGATTTTGACATCAGGATTTTCGATTCCAACGGCAGGTTATTGATCCGGCAGGAGTTTGCCTCCTCATTTCAATACATCGATATCACTCATTTGAATCCCGGAGTTTATTTCGTACACCTTTGGGACAGGGAAGAGGGAAAGGGGTTTGTGGATAAATTGATGAAGTTGTAAAATTTGAAATAATGAAAACTATTGATTTTAAATCTTTTGTCATTGGGTTGTTGATTTCTTTTTGTTTTTTCCTCTTTATTAGTTCAGCACAGACAATCCAATTCAGCAAGGCTAGGTACGAGATTGTCAATGCAGGACAATCCAGTACATATGCATATGTATTGGATACCTATACTGGAGCTGTAGTTCAAATATCCTTTGGGACTAAGTCTGTTAGTTCGAAGTTTGGAGAAGAATACATTCCAGCTGAAAAAATCAGAGAAATGCTCGAAAAGGAGCACTGAATTCTGTAGGAAAGATTTCAAAAAATTGATACATAGATTTGTAATACATCATAAATCTATGTATATTCGCATTATCGAAAGATTAATGCCATTTCAGATGTATTCAAAAGAACTTTTAAAAGGTACTTTAAAACCGATCATACTAAAGCTGCTTTCCGAAAAGGAAAGTATGTATGGTTACGAAATAGTCCAGGCTGTGAAAGAACTATCGGCCGGAAAAATTGTGATTAAAGAGGGCTCCTTATATCCTCTGTTACACAGTTTGACAAAGGACGGGACGCTTGAAGCAGAAGCTGTAATGATTGGTAAGCGCATACGCAAGTACTATCGACTATCTCAAAAAGGAAAAACGGTAACTACGGAATCCCTTTCCGAATTGCAGAATTTTATAAAAACAATTGAACAGATCATATACCCAAAAGAAGGTGACTATGCATTTAAGAACTGACGAATTAGACCAGATTCAGTTGTATGTTGATCAAAACGGGCTAACTATTCCCGAAGTCCGGGATGATGTAGTGGACCACCTGTGTTGTATCGTGGAAGAAAGAATTGGGGAGGGCGATGATTTTGATACGGCATTTGTGGCCGCCCGGGAATTAATTTCCCAAAACGACATTCAGCAAATTCAGGAAGATACCATCTATTTTTTGACCATTAAAAAGCAGTTGATTATGATCAAAGGAATTTTCATCACCGCTTACATTTCTGCCGCACTATTAGTTTTTGGCATATTCTTCACAACATTAGGCTATGTACTGGAATTGCCGGATATCGTCGGCTTCTCCATGTTGTTGGGAAGTGCCGCATTTTTTTGTTTTGGGTTCCTGCCCGCCTGGTTTTTACAGAAATACAGAAACTCTGTGGATGGGATCAAAGCTTAAATGTTTCCGCTAAACTGTTCCAGCCTTTTCCAGGCTGGAACAGTAACCTTTTGAAATTGTATGAGATAAATGTCTGAAAAACCTTAACCCAAAACCCAATTATTCGATGAACATCCATAAACCTTTATTATTCGTTTTCCTCCTTTTGGTAATTTTAGTTTTTGCCTGTAAGGAGACCAATGAAACGCCCCATTCATTACCATCCCTTCAACCTGATATTATCCATAAAATCGATTCCATTGGGCAAGCATTTCATGGCGCCGGAGGGGTCATGGGGATTCGCATCGCTGTGGCAAAGCAAGGTGAGATAGTTTATAATAATGGTTTTGGTTATATCGACCCTGAAGGCAGTATTCCTGTAACCGCTGAAAATTATTTCCTATTGGCCTCCGTGTCAAAACTGGTTGGTTCTGCCATGGTCCACAAACTAGTTGAAGAGAAACAATTATCATTGGACCAGACGCTTCAGGAGCTTCTCCCTGATTTTCCTAATGAAGACCAGGGTAGAAAAATCCTGTTGAAGCACCTGCTTTCTCATACTTCCGGGTTGAAAGATTATGCTGACGTAATTGACAGTGTTTATCAGGAGACCCGAATCGATCCTACGCTTGAAGATTATTACCATTTTTTCCAGGCCCATGAACTGGATTTTGAACCAGGCACCAGTTACAATTATTCCAATTCGGGCTTTATCCTTATGGCGATGATCATCGAAAAAGTTACCGGAAACACCTTTGAGAATGAACTGGATAGAATCATCAACCAACCTACGGGACTCAGGCTTAAGCTTATCGCAGAAAGAGCGTCTGATGAACGGACCTCCTCCATATTTGAGTTTGAAAAGGATTCTCTGATTCACATTCCACACTGGACCTGGATCAAGGGGGATGGAGGTATGACGGCTACTTCTGGCGACCTTGTCTTATTCCCTTTTTACTGGTCTGATGGTACCATTATTTCTGAGACTTCCTTTGAGGATATGTGTACTCCCTACCGTTTTAATGACGGGGTGAGCACAGGATATGGAATGGCTGTACGCACAGGCGAATTTGAAGGAGAGTTTTGTGTTGGCCATACCGGAGGCAATAGAACTACTATGGCGGTTATGAAATATTATCCTGAATTGAAAACAAGCGTGGCTGTCATGGTAAACACTGATAATACTCCAGCCGATGCGTTACTGGTGGAAGGATATGTATCTCTGGCTTTACAAGGCAAGCAATCCCCAAATTTGGAGCAAATGGAGATCACAGACTTTGATGCTGACCAATATCTTGGAGAATATCAAACCTATAAAAACAGGTATTATGGTTCCGGTAATCAGTCGATGGTACAATATCCTGATGATCCCCATCTATACAGGAAGCGTTCCGGATCAGATTCAAAGGGGCAGAAACTATTCTTCCTCGGAGATCATAGTTTTGGCTACGAAAGTTTTCCCATGGATCGTTTAATCTTCGAAACAGATACTTCGGGGAATGTCGCGGCTTTTAATACCTATTGGAACGGGCTGAGAAAAGGAAGGTTTTACAGAAAATAAATGTACCCCGCTGGCGGGGTCAAATTTGACTGAAACAGGTTCCGGCTAGAAAAAGG
>QQUB01000479.1 GCA_008501835.1 Bacteroidota bacterium | reverse complement strand
GCTCCAGATGACGATATTTTGATGGAGATTCGGTTATCTTTTTCACAGCAATATGATTAGGTCTTTAAAATACTTTTTCCATTATGGAATGAATAATATCGGAATCTCCCATGGTGTAATAATGCAGGCAGGGAACTCCAAATTCCTTGAGCTCTTTTGATTGCTGGATACTCCATTCGATCCCAACTTGCGTACGTGCTTCCGCATCTTTCGCTAAGGACAATTCCTTTACCAGATCATCTGGCATGTCAATATGGAAAAGCCGCGGCAGTGAATTCAGCTGATATTTTTTAGTAATGGGTTTCAGGCCCGGGATAATTGGAACATCGATACCCACCTCCCGGCATTTCTTTACATAGTCGAAATATTTCTGATTATCATAAAACATCTGGGTAACTATGTATTCCGCTCCCGCGTCAATCTTGGCTTTGGTATACTGAAGATCCATATCCAGATTGGGAGACTCAAAATGCTTCTCTGGATAACCTGCAACACCGATGCAAAAATCCGTTTTGGAACCATTTTCAATATCCTCATGCAGGTACTTCCCATTATTCATATCCACGATCTGGTGAATGAGATCTATGGCAAAGTGATGACCGTCCTCCTCAGGAATAAACTTGCCGTCAAATTGCCTGGCATCCCCTCTAAGGGCCAATACATTGTTTATGTTCAGGAAATTGAGATCAATCAAAGCATTTTCAGTATCCTCTTTGGTAAAACCTCCACAGATCAGGTGAGGCACCGCATCCACTCCATAACGGTGCATTATGGCTGCACAAATACCAACAGTACCCGGCCGTTTCCGTATGGCTACTTTCTCGAAATACCCGCTTGAGCGTTTTTTATAGATAAAATCCTCTCTATGATAAGTTACATCAATGAACGGAGGTTTAAATTCCATCAAGGGGTCGAGTGAATCAAAAATTGCCTGCATACTCCCCCCTTTCAAAGGAGGAAGCACCTCGAATGAAGCCAGTGTCTGGCCATTTGCCTTTTCAAAATATTCAGTGACTTTCATCTGCTTAAAAATTTTCTGCGGTAAAATATGCAGAAAATTTTCTACACAGATGTAACCGCTTCGCTCTCCCAGGATATTTATTAATCATAACTTGCGCAAAATTTATGATTAATAAATATCCTGGTCGTTTCATTAGCTTATACTTAACGTTTTGTTCGAGGTCTTATCGGTAGTGGCTGTTTCAAAATGCAAAACTACAATTATATTCTTTTTCCTTGCATCACAACTTAAAATTCCTGATCCAAAACGGACAATTTTTACTGGTCGAATAAACCCTGTTAACTAAAGGCATGTACCCTGTAATTAATCGATAAAACAGGATAATTTGTCGTGACTGCCATTCCATTCAGCATCAGCTATTGCTTTTTCAAAATTTAATTCCATATCTTTGACTGAACGTTCGTTCAATAATAATTATATGTCGCCAAAATCAGAAGATCAATTTGAAGCCATCAGGCAAAAGAGCATGACCAACATCAAGGAAACTGCCATGGAGTTGTTTGCACATAACGGCTACCACAGTACCTCAATTAGTAAGATTGCCAAGGAAGCAGGCATCTCAAAAGGATTGATGTATAACTACTTTGACAGTAAAAAAGCTTTGTTGCAGGAGATCCTGCTCGACACCATTGAAGTTACCGAAGCTGCAGTAATGGAAGTCATGCGACCTGAGGACCCCCCATATGAACAATTGCAAAAAATCATGGATGCCCTGTTCGAAAGCATTCAGAGTGATATTCACCATTGGAAATTATTAACAGCATTAGCTGCCCAGAAGGATGTCATGACGGATGTGCAGGAAATAGCGCTGGAGAAACAAAAAGAATTTATGGAAACGGGGCTCAAGATTTTTAGTCAGTTGGACGTTGCTGACCCCGAAATGGAAGTCATGGTATTCGGAGCCTTACTGGACGGAATTTTCCTCCATTACCTTAATTTTCCCGGGGATTATCCTCTTGAAGCAGTTAAACAATATATTCTTAAAAAATACGAACCAAAATAATTTTAATACGATGAAGTCAATTAAATTTTTGATAACCGCCTTTTTCGTTTTAGGGCTCTCTGTTGTTGCTATCTCCCAGAATACCCCTACCGCTAAAGAGATCATAAAAATTTCTGATGAAAAAGTACGCGGACTAAATAGTTACGCTGAACTATCCATGAAGATCATTCGCCCTGACTGGTCCAGGGAGATGCAAATGAAAAGCTGGAGTAAAGGTGATGAACTGGCCCTCATTGTCATCACTGCCCCTGCTCGCGACCGAGGCATGGGATTTCTCAAAAGAGGTAATGAAATGTGGAACTGGCAACCAAGTATTGACAGAACCATCAAACTTCCTCCTTCCATGATGCTGCAATCCTGGATGGGATCAGACTTTACCAATGATGATCTTGTAAAACAATCCTCTCTGGTGGTCGATTATACACACAAATTACTGGGAAAAGAAACGGTAGAAGGCCGTGAATGTTATAAAATCCAACTCATACCTCTGGAGGATGCTCCCGTAGTTTGGGGAAAAGTCATTATGTGGATCGACGTGAAGGAATACATGCAGCTAAAAGTAGAGTTCTACGATGAAGACGACTATCTGGTGAATACTATGCTTGGCAAAAACATCAAGATGCTTGGAGGTAAATTGCTTCCAGCGGTTTTAGAAGTTATTCCGGAAGATGAAGACGGCAACAAAACCGTCATTGAATACCTGACCCTGGATTTCAAACAAACCAAAAAAGATGATTTTTATTCCATTCAAAACCTGAAGCGTGTGAGGTATTAGGAAGTGTAGAGTGATGAGTGATGAATTAAAGGTTATATAAACGTAAATACACCTATCTAAAATGTTACTAAAACTATCATGGAGAAACATATGGCGAAATAAGCGACGGACCATCATTACGGCGGCATCCATATTTTTCGCAGTGTTATTCTCCGTATTTATGAACTCTGTCCAAAAAGGATCGTGGGTCCGGATGATGGACAATGTGGTGAATTTCTATTATGGGTACGGGCAGATTCAGAAGGAGGGCTACTGGGAAGACAAATCCATTAACAAAGCAATGGTTTTGGATGACAATCTACTGCAACTTCCTGGCGAAATTCCCGGATTACAGGAGATCGTTCCAAGATTGGAATCCTTTGCCCTTGCCTCCTATGGTGAGCAAACCAGCGGTATGCTCATTGTTGGAGTGGACCCGGAGAAGGAAGATAAACTCACCAACTTAAAGGAGCGCCTGGTTGAAGGAGAATATTTTACCAAAAGTGATCAGAATGTCATCATCGCCGAAGGGGTAAAAGATCTCCTGAAAATCGAAGTAGGAGATTCTTTGGTTTTGATCAGCCAGGGATATCACGGAATCAATGCAGCGGGCAAATATCCTGTAAAAGGAGTGGTCAAATTCACCTCTCCTGAACTGAACAAAAAGATGATTTACCTCCCGCTTGAAACTTCCCAGTATTTCTTTGGTGCAGATAATATGGTATCTTCCGTTGCATTGAAATTAGACAGTCGCAATGATCTGGATAACGTACTGGAAGATTTAAATACGCGCCTTGATACTGCCGAATATCACATGATGGCATGGCAGGATATGATGCCGGAACTCGTGGAGGCACAAAAAACGGATGCTGCAGGTAACTATATCATTTTGCTCGTCCTTTACGCCATCATCAGCTTTGGAATTTTCGGTACTATTTTGATGATGACCAAAGAGCGGGAATACGAATTTGGGATTCTGATCTCTATTGGAATGAAGCGGCACCTGCTTGCTGTGGCCGTTTGGATGGAAGTGGTCCTTTTGGGACTATTCGGGGCAGTAATGGGCCTCCTGGGAAGCATCCCGTTGGTCTATTATTTCAAAGTGAACCCGCTCGACTTCAGCGGCATGTCAGAAGAAATGAGTGGGGCTTATGAAAAGTGGGGCTTTGACCCAATTTTCCCGGCAGCTTTCGAATGGCAACTATTTTTTTGGCAGGCGGTGATCGTCTTTCTGATCACTTCTTTCCTGGCAACTTTTGCCATGTGGAAGATATGGAGGCTAAAGCCAATGGAGGCCATGCGTGGTTGAAAAGGAAAAAAAGGAAAAAGGAGAAAAGGAAAAAAGGAGAGACCTGTATTTAAGGAACGGAAAGTAAAAAGAGCATTAAGCAGGCCTTTTAAAAACAAAAAAAATATAACAAGATGTTATTCAAAATATCATGGCGAAATATATGGCGAAACCCGACCCGGAGTTTCGTGGTTATTGGCGCCATTATCGTGGGAGTCTGGTCGGTGATCTTCCTGGCCAGTATGGCGGCAGGCATGATGGACAGCTATGTCGACAACGCAATCAATAACGAGATCTCCCATATTCAGATCCATCATCCGGAATTCACGAAAGAAAAAGAAGCCAAGTTTTTTCTGGAAGACATGGATCAGTTGCTTGAAAAAACTGTAAATGTTGAGGGGGTAACTGCGGCTTCAGCAAGGTCCATGACCAATGCAATGATCGCCTCAGGAAAGAGTACCCGGGGTATCAGGGTTGCCGGAATCATGCCGGAACTTGAGGAAAAAGTTACCGGCATCAGTGAAAAAATGATTGAAGGCGATTACCTGAATGGCAAAGGCAAGAATCCAATTCTGGTCAGCAAGGTCATTGCAGAGAAGCTCAAACTAAAAATGAGATCCAAGGTTGTTTTGACGATGCAGGACCTGGATGGCGATATTACGGCCGGAGCCTTCAGAGTAGCCGGGATCTTTGAGTCAGGTAATAATATGTACGACGAAACCATAACTTTCGTACGGTACAAGGATTTGAATAGAATTTTGGGCAAAGAAAACGTGGGACATGAAATCGCGATTAAGGTAGATAACCTGCAGGTGCTGGATACTACTCAGGTTTTACTGGCCAATGCATTACCAGACCAATCTGTCCAAAGCTATAAGGAAATAGCTCCAGAGCTGGAATTGTTCCAAACTCAAATCAGGATGGCCGCTCAGATTTATATGTTCATTTTTATGCTGGCACTGATATTCGGGATCATTAATACTATGCTGATGACAGTCCTGGAAAGAGTAAAGGAGTTGGGAATGCTGATGTCAGTGGGCATGAACAAATTCAAGGTATTCTCTATGATCATGCTGGAGACTTTGATGCTGGCAGTAATCTCCGCACCTATTGGTTTAGGATTAGGATATTTCACCACAAACTATTTCAACAAAAATGGTATTAACCTTGCTGGTTTTTCCGAAGAGGGTATGAAGCAGTTTGGTATGTCCACCTTTATTTATCCAAGTGTGGAACCCTCTATTTATCTCGACCTGGCAATAGCTGTTGCAATTACCGCTATTATTGCTTCCATTTATCCGGCACTCAAGGCTATTCGTCTGCGGCCTGTGGAAGCTATCAGGAAAATATAGGAGTAGTTAATTTAATTTTCAATGCAAAAAATAAATCTTAATAAGATGAACGTCATAGAAACAAAAAATCTTAAGAAAATATATAATCCAAAAACCATCCCTGTCAATGCATTACGCGGTGTTTCCCTGGATATTCAGGAAGGCGAATTCACAGCAATCGTTGGCCCTTCCGGTTCGGGAAAGACTACATTACTGAACATCATCGGTGGACTTGACCGACCCTCGGAAGGCAAAGTATCCGTAGATGGACAGGATATTTCCGAACTGAGTGATAATCAATTGATCAACTTCCGTCGTGATAAGATCGGGTTTGTATTTCAGGCATACAACCTTATTCCGGTTTTGACAGCCAAGGAAAATGTGGAATTTATTATGCTGTTGCAAAAAAGATCTCAAAACGAGCGGGATGAAAGGACAAATGAATTACTGGAAGCCGTAGGCCTGAAAAAAGAAACCGACAGGCGTCCGGCTAAACTCTCAGGGGGACAACAGCAGCGGGTTGCCGTTGCAAGAGCACTGGCATCAAGACCTTCCTTCGTTTTGGCAGATGAGCCTACAGCTAACCTCGATTCGGCATCAACTACCAACCTGTTGGATATCATGGCCAGGTTAAATGAAGAGGAAAACATGACCTTCGTTTTTTCTACTCACGACCAAAGAGTGATCGACCGTGCCAAGCGGGTAGTTACCCTGGAGGATGGAATGATTGTTTCGGACATTTTGAAATAAGACGGCTCACGGTGGACGGTGGA
>QQUB01000239.1 GCA_008501835.1 Bacteroidota bacterium | reverse complement strand
GTCCCCATAGCTTCCCAATACGCTTTCTGTATATCCGACAGCGATAAAACCTCCATCACTTGTTTCGCGAATTTCATGTGCTATTTCTTTCTGATACCACCCAAAGGATCTTTCCCATTCTATGTCACCGTCAGATTCGAGTTTCACAATCCAGAAATCCCATTCACCCAAATTTTGAGAAACATCCCCATCTTCTCCGGAGGAAAACCCGGCAACAATATAGCCCTCGTCCGTTGTTTGTTGGACGGAATAACCAATTTCATAATCAGTACTTCCCAGACATTTTTGCCATTCAATATCTCCGGTGGCGGACAGTTTTACTACCCAAATATCCGTTTCAAAATTACCCCCGCCATGATGACCCGATACATCTCCATTGTTTGAAAGGGATTTCCCCGTCAGGATATAACCGCCATCAGAAGTTTGATGCAAATCATATAAAAAATCATCTTTTGATCCTCCCAGGGACTTCTCCCATTCTATGTCCCCTTCACTGGTTATTTTTACGACCCAATAATCATAATCTCCATGATTTCCTGTGACATCACCGTTGGTGGATTCTGATGCTCCACCAATTATATAACCACCATCACTCGTCTGGTTAATGGCATAGCCAAAATCATTTCCATTACCTCCATAAGATTTTTCCCACTCCATGACACCCATACTGTCCAGTTTTACCACCCAGTAATCATCAAGTCCGATATGGCCAGAAATTTGACCGGCTTCGGAGCAGGAATAACCGACCATTATATATCCCCCATCGTTAGTTTGCAAAACATCCTGAGCAGCTTCATGCTGGGCTCCTCCAAAGGAATTTTCCCACTCGATAGTGCCTTCATTAGTTAATTTAACTGCCCAATAATCTGTCCACCCATGAACCACAGAAACATCCCCATCTTCTGATCTTGTATATCCTACTACAATATAGCCGCCATCAGCTGTTATCTCTATATCATTGGCAATTTCCTCTGCGCTGCCTCCGAGTGTTTTTTGCCACTCCATATAGGGTTGGGCTATCAGATTAGAAGAGGATAAAAATGTGACGAGCACAAATAATATTAAATTATTTCGTTTCATGGTAATGGTCTGAAAATTGAAATTTTTTTAAGGTGTTTATCTCTGCCAAAGAAAGGAAAATTATTTAGGCTTTCGCTTCCAACATTTGAATTTTATCGCTCACACTTCCTCGTTCTCCAATCCTGATTACGGCAAAGATCAGTCTTAAGAACCAACCGGGATGCAAGATAAGGTTTACTTTTCCGGCAACCTTTTTGTCCCTTTCGGCAATTTGGTCGTCTATGTTACTCGCTGTTCCATTGGCAAGAGCCTGAGCAAATTTCCAGGCACCGTCACGGGCTTTTTTCATGCTGAAATCCACCAGGAAATTATCAACTCTTCGGGTAAGTTTCAGGATCAACTTGAAGGTGGGCCAAATCTCTGCCAGGTTATTTTCCACCTCATCTACCAGATCAGAAAGGACTTCGTTAATTTTATTGAAATCATCATGCAAATCATCCAGGTTACCTTCCTCCGAAACTTCTGCTGCTGCAATACCAAGATCGAGACTGATATGAGCATTCATACCTAACAAAAGGTGTTGCAAAACAATAGGCCAATACCATTTAGAGGCGTCGAAAGCCTTTTTCCAGGAATCCGTTACGGGCAGATTTTTATGGTAGTCATGGTAAGCGTCCAGATAACGTTTGGCAAAAACGATATCGAGTTTTTCCATGCGTTCGTTATCATTGAAATACCCCTGGTTGATGCCTTCCTTGACCTTGATGGTCACCTTTTGGTACAAAGCAGCAAAATAGCCTAAGGGATCATTATTCCGGATAGAGTCCTGAATGATCTCTTCAAGTGCATTGATGATGTCGTCAATAGATTGGTACATTCAATTGGGTTAAAAGGAGTGGTCAAACATATCGAAAAACATATTCCAAAACATGAAATCCGACAAACACAACAGATAAAATTAGCAATAAAATGGAATTTGACATCATGGAAAGGCCAATGAACCAGATGATGGGTGTATATGCCGGCGCAAATCGAAGCCAGGCAGACTGGGCAGCAGCAGATTCAGGAAACCATATCAACCATAGCCAGGAGGCAAAGTAAATGAGGATTCCAACGATGAAAACCATCAATCCGGAACGGAATAACTTATTTTTGGTATTCACGGGAAGTAAAAGCAGCAGCAACATTGCTCCTCCCCGGAAAATATTTTCGATAATCAACACCCATTGGGGTGCTGTTCCGTTAAAATGATCCATCGGCAATTTTGAAAACAAGAGGATATTCCAGAGCAGAATGGGGATCAGGAAGAGGAAATGATTACTTACCCTTAACTGAAGTTTGGTATTAGAAAATTTCATCAAATTAAAAATTGATCATTGCCCGAGGATCTTGGCATCCACACTAAACACAGAATACAGATCGATATGATGATCAGCAGTGATCAATTCATCCGTTACTGTATTGACTCTAAGGGTGAAAGCATCTTCCTTGATGTAATCTTTGAGGTCTTCTTCCGTTGTCATCAGTTCAAGGAAATCTCCAGAATCTTCAGATATTTCATTGAGCCATGCCACTTCAATCTCCGGCAATCCATCAGCAGACAGGAAGACACCGATTGATTCCAGAAAACTAAAATCACCATTCTCGGGTGCCGTTAATGTCAATTGAAGGGATTTTAATAAAATTTCCTCGATAAGATCTTTTCGGGTATCGTTTACCTCAAAAGTTGATTCTGAATCTGTTTCAATTTCGGGAGTAAAAATATTGAAAGGTAAATTAATACCTACCGTGGAAGGGATGACCACTTCTTCAGAATAATCGAGTTCAAATTTGGTTAACTCATCAAACTTGCTGCATCCTCCAAATACCAGGACAGCCAAAAAAATCATCCGGGAATTAATCTTCATAAATTTTACTCTTTATGGATAATGTTTAGGAAACGAAATGAAAGAGTGAATGTTGCCAGCAAAATCAATCACCAGCAGTTAAAGCCGGGCAAATGTGGTTAAAACCAACCATTTTCCTTAGACAACCTCCCTTGACCTCTTCTGGTGTCTGTCAAGGGCAAAAGATAACGCCCCGGCTATAAGGTTGACCAACCCGAGCATACTCTCGTATGGTTTTGCATAAAAAAGATATACAAGTGCCCATATGCTGAACGCCAAAAATATGATCTGCAACCACGGATATGCAGGACTTTTGTAACCTTCTTTTCCCAAACCTTTGACACGAGCCACAATCACTCCGGCAACGGTTAAGGTTGTGAACAATTGCAGGATAAACCCGCTATAGGTGAGTATCTGTTCGAAAGAACTGGTGACCACCATGAGGATACTAATGAATGCCTGCAACCAGATAGCGCGGACGGGGATTCCGGATCTATTATCCTTGGCAAAATACTGCCAGATCATATATTTATCCGCCATCGCACGGGTGACCCTTGGCCCCACCCAGATCATAGCACTGATATTAGCCACAAGCATCAAGGCAATTAGTCCTCCAACAACACTTCCACCGCCATTACCAAACATCTTTTCCGCAACGATCTGCCCTATTTCAATCTTTCCGGCAAGCCCGGAAAAAGGCACCTGATTCAAGAAGGCCATTTGCAAAAATATGAACAGTATACTCACCAGTAAGGTCCCGCCAATCAACGCAAGGGGCAGGTTTCGCTTAGGGCTGTCAATTTCATCAACGATATAAGCCGCTGCATTCCATCCGGAAAATGCATGCATCACATATACCAGCGCCACAGCATAGGCAGGACTAAAAACCTCCACCTTCCAGGTGCTGGTAAAATCAAAAGCATTACTATCCGAAGTCAGGAAAAACCCGCTGAAGATCAAAAAGGCAATGAACAGGATTTTTAACAAGGTAAATATGTTCTGAAAAAAACTGCTCTGACGGATGCTGAAGGAGTGAACCAGCGATAATAAAATGATGGACAAAAGAGCTATCCACAAACTGGATACCGGCAACATGTGTTTCAGGTAGGCACCCATGGCCATGGCAGACAGGGCTATGGATGTAGCAAATCCTACCGTCAGAGAAACCCATCCGGAAAGGTAGCCCAGGAAAGGATGATATATTTTTGAAAGGAAGTGGTACTCCCCTCCTGATTTTGGGAACTTGGTTCCTAATTCTGCATAACTAAAAGCTCCCAGCAATGCAATCACGCCACCAATGACCCAAAGGGAAAGAATGGTCCAGGTATTGCTCAACATGTCCAACTGAAGGCCAAGGGTGGTAAACACACCTATGCCTATCATATTGGCTACCACAATGGCTGCGGCACTGATCCAACCTATCTTTTTCTTTGGACTCATAGATTGTTTAGCATTGCTCTGTTGTCCCCTTCCAACGTTGTAAATCTACAAGTAATTTGAAGTACTTAAAGATAAGGTACCATTCTTAACGAAAGTATAACACTTTAAAGGTTAGGAAGGAGGGAATTGCATGAAAAGGTTAAGGTCAGAGGGGAGGGGGAAGTGAGAGTTAATTGGTTGTTTTTTTAATTTATATTAAGTACCTACGGCACTTGTCTTGTTTGGGGCCTGTGCCTGGCACTTTGTGCCAGGTTACCGATATGTAGCCCCGATGGGGCAAAAGAAAGGATTAATCTCTTCTTTAAGAAGTCAATCCTCAAAGTCGCATCGCGACTTAATATCATAACATGGTACAAAGTGCCATGTCGTGCCAAGAAAAGCAAGACAAGTGCCGTAGGTACTTAATATGTTCTACTTAACGCCCATTTCATCCAACAGGCGTTCGGCGCGATAAATGTATCTGAGCGCCGCTACAATACCTCCTGCGTGTACGGATACAGCTCTGTTCACCTTTTCATCGTAGATGAAGTTTCCAGGAAGAGATTCGATGTTTCCATCGAAGATCAATCCGACGACTTCTCCTTTTTTGTTGATGATAGGGCTTCCTGAGTTTCCACCTATGATGTCATTGGTAGAAATGAAGTTCAGAGGTGTCTGAAGTAGCTCCATTGGAGGATTGTTCCATTTTTCAGGTAATCCCCATGGGAAAGTATTATCATAACTCTGGTTACGATCGTACATTCCGTAGTAAGAAGTTTTGATCGGGGCTTTAGTTCCGTTGTAATCGTACGATTTTACCACACCATCAGCAAGGCGAAGCGTGAATGTTGCATCTGGTGGAATATCCAGTCCATAGATAGAAAACACTTCATTGGAGATCTGTCCTGCGAGTGCATTTCTTTGAGCAGAAGTACTTCTGAAGGCTTGTGCTGCTGCCTGATATTTTGGTACAAACAGCTGCCCCATGCGAATGATCGGATCTTTGGACTTTTTGAGTTTCTTAGCTTTTTTACCCAGCAGTTTATCCATTTTTCCAGCATCTGCAAAAACTGTTTTAGCCAGGATTTCCTTGGCGGCAACTTCAGGAGTTCTACCCTTAAGGATCTCCTGCACATACTCATCATCTGCCTTGGCATACTTCTTCAATTCTGTCAATAAGGTAGACAAGTACAATGCCTGGTAAGGTCCGTTTAGGCTTTCAGCCAAACCTTCGATCTGTCCTTTTGCAGCCTCAAGGTCTGCTTCGCTGGCTCCTTCCTGGCTTTTCAGGTCGATGTAATTATAAGTAGCATATGCCAATTGCAAAGCTGATCCGCCAAAAGGAGAATTTGCCAAAAAGCGATTCTCGGAAGAATGGCCTTCCAGTGGCTTGTAAGCATCCGCAAGTTGTTTCCAGTAATCATCCCCGGCAGCCGGTGCCGTTGATTTCAGGCGAACCATATTTTCCATAGCCTGCTTTTTACCCATCAGGTAAGGATCATGCATTCCTTCAACAATACCACCAATTGCTTTTACACTATTGGAAAAATTAAAGATCATTTCCTGGCGACCGTGTGAGTATTCATCCTCCTGCTGAGTTTCCATGATCATCATTCTGTTTGACAACCATTCCAACAGCATTTTATAACGATAATCACGGTCAAATTCCAACTGCGCCATAGTTCTGTAACGCTCAGTACTTGCAGGGTTTCCAACCACAAAAACAGGTTCACCCGCTTTTACGCCATCTACATTGAATTCAAAGTGAAAATCTTCTGTATTTAACGGTTTACCGTCTTCATAAACTCTCCATAATGTACAATCCAGGTTGTAACGAGGGTAGGTAAAGTTGTCAT
>QQUB01000915.1 GCA_008501835.1 Bacteroidota bacterium | reverse complement strand
TTGCCGGAGGTAATGAATTTGCGAGTTTCAGGCTTTCTTATTCCAACGCACAGGAGGATGGTGTGGTACCAACCGATGCCGACTCCTACAAGAGGAATACCGTTGGTTTGAAAGGGGAACTCGGAGATGAAAAATTCAACGTTGGAGCTTCTGTTGAATTTATGAACAAGGAACAAAAAGCGATCGCCACCGGACAAGGTGATGATGCCGGTGCCGGTAAAGTTTTATTCCAGGAATTGATCCAGTTTCCAAGAGATATTTCCATCGTAGATCATTCAGATTGGGAGAATAAATTCAACAACCTGGATAATTTCTATACGCCGTATGCGCAGAATCCTTATTTCACTTTGAATAATCAGGGTAATGAGTTTTCTGAAAACCGTGTTCGAGGAAATGTCAACGCAAACTATAATTTCACTGAAAAATTAACTGCTTCATTTAGATTGGGTGGAGACTTTTCCAACTCAAACATTTTTGACTATGGAAATGTGGCGAATATTACTCCCGGAGCACCAAACTCATCAGCTAATGATGTAGTTGGTAGAGTTTCTGAGAATAATTTCTCCCGCCGTCAGTTGAATGGTGATTTGTTATTGACCTACAATACACCGATTGGGTCCAATTTCAGTCTGGATGTTACATTGGGATCCAATTTCAACGAAAGGTATACCAAGTATGTAGCGACTTATGTGACAGACCTGACTATCCCTGGGTTCTATCAGTTGTCCAACTCTACGGTTAATCCAACTTCGGCTTCTGCCATTACACTCAGAAGGTTATTAGGTGTTTACAGTATTGTAAATCTTGGATATAATGACTGGTTATATGCAACATTACAGGCCAGAAATGACTGGTCTTCAACCTTGCCGCAGGAGAATAACTCTTTCTTCTATCCTGCATTTACAGTATCTGCCATCCTTTCTGATGCATTGAACATGCCATCACAGACCATTTCATTCCTGAAGTTGAGAGCATCTATTGCTCAGGTCGGTAACGATGCTCCTCCGTATAGAATTACACCTATTTATACGGCAGCCCAGGCGGCCGCAGGTGGATTTGGATCTATCGTATTCCCGATTGGTGGGACAAATGCCTTTGAATTGGGTGACCGTATTGGAAATGATCAACTACAGCCCGAGATTACTACAGAATACGAGGTAGGTGCTGATGTCCGTCTGTTCCGCAACAGAGTTGGATTTGACATTGCCTACTACAACAGAACTACCACGGATCAGATCATCAATGTTGAAAAGGATCCAACTTCCGGATTTACCAGCCAGACAGTAAACATTGGAGAGATCCAGAACAAAGGAATCGAGTTGATGGTGAACCTGACTCCTGTTAAGAAGTCAAAATTCAGATGGGATATCAATTACAACTTCAACAAAAACAATAATGAAGTGCTCGCCCTGAACCAGGATGCCGCTTCAGGTAATTCTATTGTTTTGAATACTGCTTACGGCATTGAGCTGCGCGCTGAAGTTGGACAGCCATTGGGTACGCTCTATGCACCAAGTGCACAGTTGGATCCAGACGGAAATATCGTTGTGAATCCTGCTAATGGATTGCCACAGCAGGCGGATGATAAGAAACTGATGGGTAATGTGAATCCTGATTTCCAGATGGGATTGGGTAATACACTTTCCTATGGAGATTTTGCCTTGTCCTTCGATGTAGATTATCGTAAGGGAGGAGTCTTCTGGTCATATACTGCACGTTTGAATTACTTTGTGGGTAATGCCTGGAATACTCAATATAACGATCGTGAACCTTACATCATTCCGAATTCTGTAGTTGAAAATGCAGATGGTACGTTCTCTGAAAATACGACAGAGATCGACCGCAGTAACATCTTCACCTACTGGGGTGGTAGTTCTGTTCCAGCCAGAGAAGAAAACCACGTACTTGACAAGACATTCTTCAAGTTGAGAAATCTGTCCCTTACCTATAATGTGCCGGCAAAACTGACCGACAGACTGAACATGAACCGTGCCAGCCTGACTGTATTCGGTCGTAACCTCGTATTGTGGACACCGGAGGAAAATCACTTCGTTGATCCTGAAGGATCTACATTTGGTGTAGGTCTGGCAGGTAAGATCGGTGAATTCTCTTCTGCGCCAACCAATGCAGTTTACGGATTAACATTGAAGTTGTCATTATAATTTCAAACATCATCAAAGACCTCCACAGTGTGGTCAGGTCTGATTATTGATTTTTAAATAAAATAAAATGAAGAAAATATTAATATATAGTGCCTTTACATTAATGGCATTTTTCACAAGTTGTTCGGACTACCTGGATATCAATACGGATCCGAATAACCCAACGGAAGTTGATCCGTCTCTCGTATTGCCATCTGCGGAGGCTCAGATTGCCGGTGCTCTGAATGGTTATTATGGTGTTCTGGGCGGTATCTGGTCTCAACACTGGACTCAGAGTCACGTAGCTTCCCAGTACAGAAATGAGGACTCTTATGGCTTGACTAAATCAGATTACAACGTTGCATGGCGAGAGTTGTATTCAGATGTATTAATCGACCTGTCTGTCATCAGAAAGAGTGCGGAGGAATCCGAAAACTGGAATGCCTATCTTCAGGCGACAAGTCTGATGGCATACACCTATCAAATCCTGTCGGATTTATATGATCAGATTCCTTTTTCTGAAGCTTTGAAAGGCAATGAGGGTATTAATGAGCCGGTATTCGATAGTGGACAGGATGTTTACGATGGTCTGATAACAATGCTTGATGAAGCTTTAGCCAAAGATTTCACTGCTGACGGCAATACCTGGATACAAACAGATTTTGTTTTTGGTGATCTCGGCAGAGATGGACAGATCGATAGCTGGATCCGTTTTGCCAATACGCTGAAACTCAAAATCTATTTGCGTCAAACGGAAGCCAGAAGCGCCGTTGCTCAGGATGGAATAACAAAGATCCTGAATGGTGATAACCTCTTATTGACCGATGCAGCGCTGGACATTTTTGAAGATGTTGCTGACAGGAGTTATCCGCTTTTTGAGACAAATGTTCGTCAGTTGAACGTTTCTACGAACCTCAGAGGAAGCCATACCTTCATTTCTTATCTTGTAGAGAATGCAGACCCACGTATCGATGCTTTCTTTATAGCTGGAAGTGGAGGTCATTTCGGTTTGCGACAGGGAGATTTTGATGCTTTATCTACAGATATTGCACCTGATGCACCGGACGTAGCAATCTTTTCACCGACTACTGCTTTTTACCTGTTTACAACGGAGGAGGTCAATTTTATGTTGGCTGAAGCCAATCTTCGCTATGGCAACACAGGTGATGTTATTGGCTATTACAACAACGGAGTAATGCAATCCTGTGCAAGGCATGGTGTCAATGGTGATGGACTGGTAAGTGATGGTGGATCCTATGCTTATCCGGACGGTACTTTTGATGAGAATCTTAAGGCCATTATGACCCAGAAGTGGGTATCTATGGTGGAAAGAGGATATGAATCTTTCTTTGATCAGAACCGAACCGGAATTCCTGCCCTTTCAAGTGTTGGAGGAGATGATCCAAATTACGTACCTGGAGAATACACTTATTCCATTGGTGGAGTTACCAATGGGTTATTCCCGAGAAGATTGATCTACCCGGATCTTACCCGCAGGAATAACAGTAACACTCCGGAAGAAGAGCCTATTACCGAACCTGTTTGGTGGGCGAAGTAAACGTTTGTATCACAAATCAAAAATTTAAAAAAATGAAAGTTTCAAAAATATTGATGTTTCTGGCAGCTGTCATGTTTTTAGCTTCTTCGTGTACGAAGGATCTGGAAACGGAAGGTTTGTCCAGGGTTACTTTTTTCGCTGACCTGGCCATGGCAGGAGAGGAGGTTATTTTCCATCCTTTAGGGGAGACCTTTGACGATCCCGGAGCAATGGCTACCGAAAATGGGGAAGAGATAGCGGTGGTTGTTTCAGGTGGTGTAGATGTCAATACTCCTGGGTTTTATAACATCAGTTACAGTGCAGAAAATTCAGATGGATTTTCATCTTCTGTAACCCGTACGGTGATCGTATATGAAACGGGAGATGTTGTGGGAATCTATGACGCCATTCGTGTTGGCAGAGGCGGTGGGTTAGTCCTAGTCTCAACGAATCCTGACGGTGGCTATTTCGTTTCCGACCTTATTGGCGGATACTATGAATTCTGGGTTGGCTATGGTAATGCTTATGCGGCTCCATCAACCCTTTATGTTGACGGAAGTACCGTAACAGCGGACATTGGGTCCTGTGGCTTTGGACCGGTTGAGATCAGCAATGGCGTTATCAGTGGAGATCACCTGACCATGGCCTGGACGATGACTTTGCTGGACTATGACTTCAGCTTTGATGTTGAGTTAACGAAAATTACGAATTAAATCTAGTTTCTAGTTACTGGTTACTGGTTTCAGGTTACAGGTTTAGGTAATGTTTGAATAGATGGCTCCGGGAATAAGATTGGAGCTTGATTTGATGAAAATTGGATAACCTGCAACAGGTAGCCAGCAACCAGAAAGTCTAATAAAAATCAAAATTGAAACAAACAATGAAGAAAATAAAAATATTAATTATGGCAGCTGTTATGATCCAGCTGACAGCTTGTGATCTTGGTAAGGAGCCTGAAATAGGCGGTGTAGCATTGCAGGAGATGTGTGGTGAATGGTGGATCAGGGTATCCCTGGATGAAACTCCATTGACAGGATATTACCTGATGAGCACTTTTAATACTGCAGCCAATACAGATTCTGATCTGTTTATTGATGACCATGAGCTCTGGCCATTTAAAGTAAGCGCAACGGCTGATCTTGGCAGTATGAGTATGAGTGGTTCCAACCTCGATAATTTATATGATGAAGCCATTACGGTAAATATTATCGAAGGTAAGATCATCGAAGATGCAGCTACAACGAGTGGCGGCAATAAGGCTGATTCTATCTATCTCAGACTAGAGTTTGCTGATGATCCGGGAAATGAATATGTGTATTCAGGCTACAAACGGACAGGATTCCTGGAAGACGAGCATTAAGAATATGTTTGACAATAGGAAAGGGAAGGTATGGAAAATGGAATGGCTTTTGAAAAGGTTTCCCATTTTCCCATGCCTTCCATTTTTCCAGGAATTAACTACCAGATTTTTTTTAAAACAGAGCTAAAAGAGTTTTTTGTTTGATTGGTAGTTGAATCAAACACGCACCTGGCCTGACAACGGTGATTATTGTGCTATGGGCCGGGTGTATTTTTTATATTTTAACAATTAAAAAGCAACGTACCGTTTTATCCGGTGTCATTAATGATGTGGGTACAAAGGAAAAATTTAATATTTTCTTAACGCAGACTACCCATGTATGTAGTGGATGTATAAGAATTGTTATTGTACATTTACGATTATATTCCAAAAGCCTTTTCACAAGTAAGAAATAATCCTTGTGTAAAGAAATCAACAAAAAAATACAATCCCTGTAACCAAAGAAAACGAGGAATTCGGAGTGTCAAGAACCGGATTCTTTCAATCACCTGACAAAAACATTTTATGATTTCTGTAGCGATCGTTGATGAGCAACGGGACGTTAGAGAAGGGCTACAGAATCTGCTAAACTCAGCAGAAGGATTTTCCTGTGTTGCTGTTTTCAGTGACGGGGAAGAAGCCCTTAGCAAATTGCGTCGTGTTCACCCTGATGTTGTACTAATGGATATAGACCTGACTTCTATGTCTGGCATTGAGTGTCTTAAAACTCTCAAAGATCTTTTGCCGGAAGTGGAAGTGGTCATCCTTACCAATCTTACGGATGATGATCATATTTTCCAGGCACTCAGTGCCGGAGCAAGCGGTTATCTGTCCAAATCCATTTTCCCATCAAAATTGTTAGGTGCCATTACGGAGGTTGTGAATGGAGGTGCTCCATTGAACATGGCCGTTGCGAGACGTGTGGTCAAGTCTTTCAACAAAAATAAAAATGAACTCACTGAATTATCAAAGCGGGAGTCAGAAGTAATGGAACTATTGTGCCAGGGACATAACTACAGAGGCATTGCCTCAGCTTTGTATATCAGTCCTAATACGGTACGTTTCCATCTTAAGAATATTTATAGGAAGTTACGGGTTAACAGCCGTCATGAAGCTGTCCTAAAGGTTACGAATGGGGAAGGAGTTAGGGTGAATGGCAGTTGAATTGGT
>QQUB01000897.1 GCA_008501835.1 Bacteroidota bacterium | reverse complement strand
TAAAGGTGTTAATGGGGAAATTGAGCAAAACCCCGCCATCCACATATATGTGGTCATTGGGTACATTATTGCTGAATCTCCAGGATTTGAAAAATAGCGGTATTGACATAGATGCTCTTACCGCCTCAGCAACAATGGTGTCAGGTGTTTCCTGAGCTGAGAACTCCTGAAGATCTTTAGTGTAAAGATCTGTTGCAAAAACCTTGAGGTTCCTGCATCCTGCCTTTTCAAAATCGGAAAAGGTAGCTTTGGAGTCCAGGTCTTTTTTAGCAATCAGATTAGAGATCCATTCCAGAAAAGCGTCCCCGGCATACAGCCCGTATTTTGTGGCAATCCTCAATGGGTTTTTGTGGTCTTCAAATGAATTAAAATCAAGATCAAATACGATTTTTTTAATGTCCTCGGCGGAATACCTCAGAGCGATAAGGCAAGCTGTGATGGCACCTGCTGAAGTCCCTGCAACGTTTTCAATCTTTTCTAGAATTGCAAGGTCGTCAAGTACCTCAAGCGCTCCAACGTAGGCAATGCCTTTTACACCACCGCCTTCAAGAACAAGGTTGGTGATGGGTAATTTGGTGTTCTCCATGTAGTAAGGGTTGTTTTGATGTTCGCCTCAAATAAAAATGATATGGCAAACATAGCCCTTAAACTTTTTCACCGAAACCGTATAAATACCTGTTTTTTAAATTTTGAGGAAACGGAATGTTAATTCTGCAATAAAAAATTTTGAATTCTTGACAGATTCATCGAAAAATCTTATGATTTGTATATTTTATAAGCAAAAATTTGTACGTTTAGGTTCCAAATCGAATGTCTGCCTAAATATCTTACAATCACAATTTAATCACCTTATTAACATGAAAAGGAAACCTATAACCCTTTCAATTATTTTCATTGGATTGTTCATTTTTGCCTGTCAGGGCCCTCAAAACGATCCTGATTCTACAACCCCGGAAACGGAAGAAATCCCAGAAGGAATGGCAGAAGCAGAAACTACTGCAGCAGCCTCTGTTACAGACACAATTTCAGTAGACACTTTTAATACCTGGAAGCAAAACTGGGACCGAAATGGTCGTGGTTGGATGGATACGAGCAGCCTGAAAGCATTTAATTTTCCAGTTGTTGATCTGGAAGAAGTTTTAGGAGAACAACCGGATAGCACACGTTTTTATATTGGACTTGAATCTAATGGTAGTGGCGGATATACTCCGAAATTAATGATGGTTGGAGTTAAGGCTGGTAAGGATATGATCGATTATTCCAAAAGTCAGTATATTTATGATGTTTCTTCGCCATGTCCACCCTTATGTGGAAATTAAATCCTCCGTTTGAATGGGGTTATTATTTTGGCACAAGCTATTACTCTATGTTACAATTGGTGTAAGTGTTTTAGCCGCATTGGTTTTTATTTTTAGAACAAAGGCTTTTTCTTCTCGGCTAAAGTATTTCGGTTATTTTGTTCTTGTGGGGGGTGTATTTGAGCTTTTGGCTTTCATTCTCGCAAGATTTGAGATTCCGAACCTGATTGTCTCCTATTTTTATACACCTATAGAATTTCTTCTCATAGGCTTGTTTTTTGGTGAAATAACAAGAGCATTTGATAAACGCTTTCCAGATTTTTTGTTTTATATTGGGTTAATATTAATAGTGGGTAGTTCTTTTTTCCTTCCAACAATTGAAGAGTATCAAAGCATAACCAGAACCGGTGTGCAGTTAATTTTGATCTTTTTATGTGTTTTTGGATTTTATTTATTCACCGTTAAGAATTATCCGTACAATGATGGTGCGTTGGTAAAGATCATTTTCATGGCCTTGTTACTAAAATATTCAGGTTCCATATTTTTATACCTGTTCAATGAACAAATTGCAACTTTAGAATTACGCCCACAGCGGGCAATTTGGCTTATTAATACAGGTATGTATTTTGTAGCGCATTTAATAATTCTTATTGGGTTTATAAATACAGTTAGGAAGCCTTACGATTATAACACTGACGTCACTCGGACAATTTCTAACCCGGAATGGTAAAATAAAAAAATGGTTTGCTGTGAATGATAGTGAGTTTATTTTATACATTGTGATTTCTGTTGCCATTATGATTGTCTTTTCATTGGGGTTGATCATTTTTTTTAGCACCTCCCAGAAAAGGATTCAGGCAGAAAAACTCGTCAATCAACAGATCAAAATAGACTTCCAGAAGAAGTTATTGGATAGTACCATTCAGACGCAGGAGAAAGAACGTGACCGAATTGCAAGAGAACTTCATGATGATGTCGGTTCAAAACTAAATGTGATTCATTTAAACCTGCATTTGCTAAAAAAAGCAATCGCCAAAGGCCAGGATACTGAAAAAATACTTGATCATATCCGCACGTCCCTGGATGAAAGCATACAGACTTCAAGAGATATTTCCCATGAATTGATGCCACCTGTCCTGAGTAAATTTGGGATTCATAGTGCATTTGAAGAACTCGAGAATGCCATTAATCGAACGGGTGTGGTGAAATTGACGATTGACAGTGAGGTCGAATGGCTGTTGAAGGATGATATGCAACAGCTACATTTGTTCAGAATCGTTCAGGAATTGATCCAAAATGCCCTGAAACATGCCAATGCAAAGCATGTAAATATTAATTTTGTTAAAAAGCAAAATTTATTGTGCCTGGACTACCATGATGACGGTGTAGGTTTTCCGAAAGGAGATACCAAAGGACTTGGGCTCAACAACCTCGAAATTCGAGTGCAGGTATTAAATGGCAGTTGGCAAATCAATAGACAAGTATCCAATGGTGCAGAAATAAAAATAAGGATCCCTCTATATGAATAATAAGTATACAATAGCCCTGGTTGATGATGAGGCACTATTCAGGAAAGGCATGGAAATGCTGCTTCAGGATTGTGACTTCTGTGAGGTCATTCTCGAGGCTGAACACGGTGTCGCTCTTTTAGACGCCTTGAAAGATAAGGAGTCTTTACCGGATCTCATCCTGCTCGATTTGCAAATGCCGGTTTTGGATGGAGTGGATACACTAAAACTGCTGCAAAGAGATTTTCCGGATATCAAGGTGGTCATCCTCACTTCTCATTACAATTCCTCCATGATCCTCAATCTTGTAGAGGAAGGAGCATCTGCGTTTTTGCCGAAAAATGTTGATCCGGATGAATTGTTAGAGACTATTAAGAATGTAATCGAAAAAGGATTTCATTACAATGCCTATATCGTCCAGCTCCTTCGTGAGCGTATGCTGTTTGGTAAACCCAAGAAAAAAGCTACGCTGGATGAACTTACCAAACGGGAAAAAGAGATCCTGATGCTCATCTGCGATCAACACACTAATAAGGAGATTGCAGAAAAGCTGTTTATCAGTTCGAGAACCGTTGAAGGTCACAGAAATAAAATGCTGGAAAAAACCCAGTCCAAAAATACCGTTGGGCTTATTATTTACGCTATTGAGAATGGGTTGATAAGCGTGAATATGAATAATATGCTGAACAAGTAGTTTTTACAAAAAAAGCCCCGCCAGATTCCTGACGGAGCTTTTCCATTTTATTTCGTTAAGGAATTTTATCCTACTACCTCTTTTACAAGGTCAGCAGCTTCCTGCAACAGGATGGCTGAGTGTACGGATAATCCTGATTCGTCAATGATTGTCTTGGCAATGTCCGCATTGGTTCCCTGAAGGCGAACGATGATCGGCACTTTGATGTCACCGATGTTTTTGTAAGCATCAACAACACCCTGGGCAACGCGGTCACAACGCACAATACCTCCGAAAATATTGATCAGAATAGCTTCTACCTTTGGATCGCGAAGGATGATGCGGAAAGCCTGTTCAACTCTGGCAGCATCTGCAGTACCACCTACATCGAGGAAGTTTGCTGGTTCTCCACCGGATAACTTGATGATATCCATGGTAGACATCGCCAGGCCGGCTCCGTTTACCATACAACCAACATTACCGTCGAGGTTGATGAAGTTCAAACCAAAACTTTTGGCTTCCACTTCTGTTGGGTCTTCTTCGTCAGTATCTCTCAACTCCGCAAGATCTTTGTGACGGAAAAGAGAATTGTCATCGAGGGTAACCTTACAGTCTACGGCTACAATTCTGTCGTCTCCTGTTTTCAGACATGGATTGATCTCAAACAATGATGCATCAGCGCCAACAAAAGCTTTATAGAGGTTGGTGATGAATTTAGTCATGTCCTTAAATGCCTGTCCGCTCAAACCGAGGTTGAAAGCTACTTTTCTGGCCTGGAATGGCATGAGACCCAAAAGCGGGTCGATATATTCTTTATGTACAAGGTGTGGAGTTTCCTCGGCAACTTCTTCGATATTCATTCCTCCCTCAGTGGAATAAATGATTACGTTGCATTTGCGCTCCCGGTCCATGAGGATGGAAACGTAATACTCTTTACATGCGTCAAAATCAGGTGCGTAAACGTCCTCAGCGATCAGTACTTTTCTTACCAGTTTCCCAGGGCCGTTCAATCCACCCGGAGTCTGAGGCGTTTTCAACATCATTCCAATGATGTTTCCGGCATGTTCTTTAAGTTCATCCATATTCTTGGCCAGCTTAACACCGCCACCTTTTCCTCGGCCACCTGCATGGATCTGAGCCTTTACTACTGCGAAATCCGTCCCGGTTTGCTCCTGAAGGTTCTTGAAAGCTTCAACAGCTTCATCGGCAGTGGTTGCGACCAATCCTTCCTGGATCGCTACGCCGTAACTTTTGAGTAATTCTTTACCTTGATATTCGTGTAAATTCATATTGATGCATCTTGTTTTGAAAAATCAGCTCAAAAGTAAGTCAAATAAATTAAAATCTATAACCAAAATTTTTTAAAAATCATATGGACCAGACTTTGGCAGTTTCTTCTGATAAAAGTCATCCATCTGTCCTGATTTTGATCATGAGCCAAATGTATTTATTTGGTCATATTGCTATCGTAATGATTGACCAAATTACTTAACCATTAAAATAAATTAGAACATGCCTGTAGAAAAAATTGAAGCGAGAAGCTTGCACTATGAAAACAAAGTTTGGAAGAATGAATTGCTTTTTGTAGCGGATGAGATCAAGGTTTATGAAAACCGTCTGTCTGATTTGGTATTGAATGATCCCGCTAGAGAAATGCTTCGTCAGCTTGAGCATTTCCAAAATCAATTCATTCGTGAAAAAGAAGTTATCGACCATCTGAAACACGACGTGAACAGTCACGAACATAAATTAGTAATGTGGGTGAAAGATGAAAGAGGAAGTGAAGAACTATTAGCACAGAAACACGAAGAATTATTGGATCGAATGGAAACCTTCCGTAAGCTCTTTGCTGAGCTGAAAGTCGATTTTTATAAATTTTTGGCCGAATGGTTTAATTGATTTTTAGGTGAACATAATTTTTCTGATTTAAGATGAACAGTCAGGTTAACCCGTGAGGGAAAGCTTGACTGTTTTTTTTATGGTAAAATGTAGGAGCATAATCCTTAAACCCCTTGAACCCCTTGAACCCCTTGAACCCCTTGAACCCCTTGAACCCCTTGAACCACTTAAACTCCTTGAACCATTTGAACTCCTTAAACCGTTTGAACTTTCACCTCACATTTATCCATTTTCCAACATTTTGTAAATTTATCCCCATTATCGTTCTAACCTGAAGTCATGAATAACATTGTTTTATACGCCATTCCAGGATTTATTATATTGTTGTTGCTGGAAATTTGGTTTGCAGTGAGGCATAATAAAGAGTGGTTCGAAGCCAAAGATACAGCCAGCAGTCTTGCCATGGGGATTGGTAATGTGATCGTGGGTTTGGTTGGCAAAGTCGTCGTCTTTGGCGCCTATACTTTAGTTTACCAATTTCATATTTTTGAGATCGATGCTGTTTGGTGGGCCTGGGTTTTGTTATTTTTCGGAGAGGATTTTTCCTATTACTGGTTCCACCGGATTTCCCATGAAAGCAGATATTTCTGGGCATCTCATGTAGTTCATCATTCTTCAAGAAAGTATAACCTTGGAACGGCTTTACGCCAAACCTGGACAGGAGATCTCACCGGAGGCTTTATTTTTTGGCTTTGGTTGCCGTTGATTGGTTTTCCGCCGGTTTTTGTGATGATTCAACAATCGATCAGTCTCTTATACCAATTCTGGATTCATACAGAAGCTATCGATAAATTGCCGCGTCCGATTGAAT
>QQUB01000668.1 GCA_008501835.1 Bacteroidota bacterium | reverse complement strand
CAATGACTACTTCTCCTTTTTCATTAATAAAGCCCCATTTATCTTTGATCGCAACAGCTGCCAACCCTTCACGAAAGCCCATGGCATCTTTAAATTTTATTTTAAAAGGCTGGTTTCCTGCTTCATCAACATACACATAGTGTCTCTTGACCTTTTTGGGGAACAGATCTTGTGATTTTAAAGGAGTAAAATAAGTACAAGAAACCAAAAGCAAGAGTAGGTAAGAAATTGTTTTCATGATAGTTTTTTTTGACTTATAAATATAATGATCGTGCAGACTTCCAAATTTCGAAATCTACAGTGGCCTATCGAGTTGTAACAACCCAAAATTTTATACTAAGTTAATTTTTTTTCGTGAATGGTAAATGGCGGAATGAATTCCGCCGCTACGGTTCTTCCTACTGGCAGAATTTATTCCACCTGTACAGAAAACCGTTCCATTTAATAATATAAACAACGAAAACGATCAAGATCACTGAGCAGTGAACTACCCTGTCCCCCCGCCAGGGGAACCCAAAGGTTCGGGAGTGAATTGATCGGTGAGCTCCCGGGTAGAATTTCTAGTTTATCAGCCCCAGAAACAGCTCACCGATCACGTTGTGCTCAATGATCTGTTATCACTCCCTCTTTTCCCTAATTTATGAGGTGGTAATTTAATCTGTACCGGAGGAATTCATTCGGCCATAACCAAAAACCCGCTTACTGAAACAACAATAAGCGGGTTTATTGACACACCTAATGAATCTTGCCTGGCGGCCAGACAGGTTAGGTAGCTACGATTTTTCAATCAATATCTCTCCATCCATTTCTTCAGGAATTTCTTCTCCCAGAAGCGTCAGGATGGTCGGAGCGATATCTGCCAGTTTACCGTCTTTAACGGTGTATTGATCGGCTCTGTCGCTGACCAGTATGAAAGGTACCGGGTTCATCGTGTGTGCTGTATGCGGAGAACCGTCATCATTGACCATGAAGTCCGAGTTTCCGTGGTCTGCGATAACGATGGCGTCGTATCCGTTTGCCAGGGTTGTTGCGAGCAGGCGTTTCAGACAAGCATCCACTGTTTCCGCAGCTTTCATAGCCGCTTCAAAAACACCCGTATGCCCCACCATGTCCGTATTGGCATAATTCAGACAAATGTAATCCGGCTTATTGGTTTCGATATCCTCGATGATGGCATCAGTGATGCCAATCGCACTCATCTCCGGCTGCAGATCGTAAGTCGCCACTTTTGGAGATGGAATGAGGATTCTGCGTTCCCCTTCAAATTCTTCTTCACGACCACCGGAGAAGAAAAAGGTCACGTGCGGATATTTTTCCGTTTCCGCAATGCGCACCTGAGTTCTGCCGTAATTGGAAAGTACTTCCCCAAGGGTATTTGTCAAATTATCCTTTTCAAACAACACCTGAATATTCTTAAAAGTATCATCGTAACGCGTCATAGTAAAATACTCCAGATCGAGCTTTTTCATGTCGTGTTCAGGCATATCCTCCTGGGTAAGTACGATGGAAATTTCCCGTGGCCTGTCGGTACGGAAATTGAAGCAAAGTGCAACATCGCCATCCTTGATTTTTCCGGAATCTCCTCCGCAGAAAATTGGCTTCACAAATTCATCTGTCACGCCGTCATCATAACTTTGCTTCAAAGCTGCAACTGCATCATCTGTTTTTACACCCTCTCCTTTAACCATCACATCATAAGCCAGTTTCACTCTTTCCCAGCGCTTATCGCGATCCATTGCATAATAGCGACCGATTACACTTGCCAGCTTTGCGGATTTACCTTCATTATGTGCTAGTAAATCTTCCAGGTAAGCAACTCCTCCATGCGGGTCCGTATCGCGGCCATCGAGGAATGCGTGGATATAAACTTCTTCAAGGCCTTCTGCATCTGTAATATCACAAAGTGCCTTCAGGTGGTTAATGTGCGAATGCACTCCTCCGTCGGAAACCAATCCAAAAAGATGCAGGGCTTTATTATTGTCTTTTGCCGTTTGAATAGCTTTTTTCAACACTTCATTGTGTCGCAACTGGTCCTCCCGGATGGTTTTGTTGATTCTTGCCAACTCCTGATAAACGATCCTTCCGGCTCCGATATTCATATGGCCAACTTCGGAGTTACCCATTTGTCCTTCCGGCAATCCTACCTGTTCTCCGTAGGTTATGAGTTCTGAGTTTGGGTATTTTTCATAGAGTCCATCCACGAAAGGAGTTGGTGCCTGATAAATTGCACTTACATCCGGTTTGGGACCATGTCCCCATCCATCGAGAATTATTAAAATTACGCGTTGATCTGCCATGTTTTGAGTATTTTAAAATGAGCATAAACCCCCTGAGATCAATGTCAGGGAAATTCTATCAGGTTAGGGCAGAAAGTCACTTTCTTGGTTTTTTTACGTCTCAAAAAAACAGGGACTTTCAGAGGCTGCAAAGGTAACTAAAATGATGCTTTTTGTAGTAACAATTTAGTAAAAAGGCGAAGGCTAAGGCTGAGGCTGAGGAATAGTCAAAAGCATTAGTAAAATGTCCTACAAACGTATACCTCACAACTCGAAACACCTAACTTAAGCCAACTATTAAAAATCTTTGAAAAAAGGAATCTTTAGATGCACCAGTTACAAAAACCTCAGCCTCAGCCTAAAACCAGTTCTACTGGTTTATAACCAAAAAAGTATTATTTTTAAGGGTAGCCTTCCCGCCTGAACCTTCAAAATTTGGAAAAGAAAAAACTTCGCATCATGAATAAAATAAGTTTCAACTCTAAGGTATTGATCATCTTTTTCTTCCCGTTGATCTTTGTGATCGACGCTTGCGTTACCAATCCGGTTACCGGCAAGAAGGATTTTATGTTATTATCCGAAAAACAGGAAATTGCCATGGGGGCAGCTTCCGACCCGTCAATTGTGGGCAGTTTCGGTTTATATCCAGATGACGACATTCAAAAGTTTATCGATGAAAAAGGGCAGGAGATGGCCAAAATTTCCCATCGTTCTAACCTGAATTACGAATTCAAGGTTCTGGATTCACCAGTGGTTAACGCTTTTGCTTTACCGGGTGGTTATGTTTACTTCACCAGAGGTATTTTAGCTCACTTCAACAATGAAGCAGAATTTGCCGGAGTCCTCGGTCATGAGATCGGACACATCACTGCTCGTCACTCCGCCAAACAATACAGTAAACAGATCGTTGGACAACTTGGGCTGATCGTTGGTATAGTGGTCTCTGAAGAATTTGCCAAATATGCAGATGTTGCCAATACCGGTATGCAGCTTTTATTCCTGAAATTTGGTCGAGATGCAGAAAGTGAATCAGATCGCCTCGGTGTTGAATACTCAACCAAAATCGGTTATGATGCTCACGAAATGGCCGGATTCTTCCAGACCCTAAACCGACTGAGTGGTGGACCGGAAAACAGGATCCCTGTATTTGCCTCAACGCACCCTGACCCGGTAGATCGCCATAATAAAACCGACGCCATGGCTGATGAATGGCAGAAAAAGGATCCTAGATCCAGGTATGCTGTAAATCGCAACAACTACCTCAGAATGATCGAAGGGCTTGTTTACGGAGAAGATCCCCGCCAGGGATTTGTGGAAAACAATAAGTTCTACCACCCTGATCTCAAATTTGAATTCCCGGTTCCTAGCGGCTGGCAGACTCAAAACTCTCCTTCACAGTTCCAGATGGCTCCGGAAGACGGAAAAGCTTTAATGGTGCTCACCCTTGCGCAGCAAAGCTCCCTCAGAAGTGCCGCTGACAGCACCTTACTTCAGTTTCAATTGAATCAGGTGAGTCGAAAAAATGTAACGGTCAATGGTATTCCTGCCATTGAGTTAGTGGCCGATCAAACGACTAACCAGCAAGGGCAGGCCCTGCCCCAGGAACAACAGATCCGTACCCTGACTTACTTCATCCAGTACGAAGGATTGATCTATAAAATTATGGGCTTGAGTCTTAAGCCGGATTTCGCAAATTATGAAAACAAGTTTTTGCGGACGATGCAGAATTTCAAAAAGTTGACCGATCAAAGCAAGCTCAATAAACAACCCGAACGAATCCGCGTCAAAGCAGTTACCAAAAGCGGAACCTTTAAGGAAGCGCTTCGTGCTCTCAACCAACCGAGTGACCGTCATGAGGAATTATCCATACTGAATGGCATAGAGCTTACCGGCCCCGTTACCAAAGGTATGCTGATCAAAACGATTGGGGAGTAGGTTAAAGGGTTACGCGTTACAAGTTACGGGTTGCGGGTTGCGGGTTGCGGGTTATGGAGATTTCCAGAAATACTATTTTTCGAAAAAATAGTATTTCTAATTAATGATCCCCGTAACCCGCAATTTCTTTTTTTCCTTTTCACAGATTTTTGGGTAGTCAACACTACCTAAAATTAGTTAGTTTCATACTCAAAATTCACGATTGCGTGAATAGGAAAGGCGTTGTAAATTTGCATTAATTTTTAATTAGTCTAAATAAATGCAAAATGAAAAATCAACTAACTATAATCATACTTGCCCTTCTATTCACCCAGCCTGCATTGGCTCAAATGATGCAATTGCAGAAACTGAACCAATCAGATGTTGGGAAAATTTCACTTGGAGCTTACGCACAGATTGATTACAACCAACCCATTAGTTCAGATATCAGGCAAAACGGAAAAATCGATGTGCACCGACTGGTAATGACCATGGGTTACAAATTCAATAAGCGCACCAAATTTTTCACGGAAATAGAATATGAACACGTTAAAGAGGTTTATATCGAGCAGGCATTCCTCAGTTACAAAATCAATGACTTCATTAACTTCAAAGGAGGATTGGTACTCATCCCAATGGGCATAATTAATGAACGCCACGAACCCAACATCTTCAACGGAGTTGAAAGACCTAATGTTGACAAATACATCATTCCAACTACCTGGCGGGAAGTGGGAGCAGGATTCACCGGCCGCATTGATGATGCTTCTTTGAAATATCAGATATATCTCGTAAACGGATTTAACGGATATGACGGATCAGCCAAACTGAATGGCTCCAACGGTTTGAGAAAAGGCAGACAAAAAGGCGCCGAATCCTATATCAGTGCACCGAACTTAAGTGCTAAGGTTGATTATTATGGTTTTGGCAATCTAAAACTGGGACTGGCCACATACCTCGGTAATACGCAATCAACCCTTTACAATGGTTTGGACAAAAACGACGAAGCCGCCATTGCAGCAGCAGACAGCTCTGTAGTTGGAATCAGAATGGTTGGTGCCGACGCACAATACACCAAAGCAGGATGGCAGGCCAGGGGGCAATACATCCTGACCAGCCTTTCTAACACAGAAGCTTACAATGCCTTTGGTAACAGCGACGTTGGCAAGATGCTTACCGGATATTATGTTGAACTCGGTTACGATGTTTTACACAACAAAAAAGTAGCATCTGCATTGATTCCTTTTGCTCGTTATGAACACTACAATACTCATGCTGGTACTGATGAGATCACTACCGCCAACAAAGCACTTAACAAAACGGAGCTTATTTTTGGTCTCGGATGGAAACCAGCTTCAGGAGCAATAGTCAAGGGAGATTATCAAATCATAATGACCGAAGGTTCCGATTCGCCCAAGTACCAGTTAAATTTTGGAGTAGGCTTATCCTTCTAAATGATAAACCATGAGATTTTTTATTGTATTAAGTCTGTTTTCTTTCATGACGCTCTCCATGAGCCTAGTGACTAATGACCAGATGCCGGATTTCCAAAAGAAGATCCATAAAATGGCTGGTAAACAGTGGAAAGACTTGACATTTAAAATCAAAAAACCTGCCCTTCCCGAACAAATCGAAAGGACTTTGACCGGCAGGCAGGTTTATACCGTGACATCACCTGATTCCTTGCTTGGTATTATGATGATCAACAAAGCCCTGGGGTGCCACATCGGCGGATGTGACACCCCGGGTAATTCATCCGGCGATATGCTGGACAGCTCTTTTGAAAAATTCTATTACGCAGTGATTTTCGATACAAACCTGGTCATCAGGCGAATTAAAGTCCTGCAATACGAATCTGATTTCGGATATGAAATATGCGGAAAACGATGGCTCAGACAATTCGTGGGTTATAAAGGTTGTGAACTTGAATTCAACCATCATATAGATGGGATTTCCGGAGCAACCGTCTCCGCCCAATCCATTACCAGCGACATTAACAACCTCT
>QQUB01000247.1 GCA_008501835.1 Bacteroidota bacterium | reverse complement strand
TAAACCTCGTCTCCATATTTCAATACCCCTTGTTTCAAGACATTCCTCATCAGGAACCACTTTTGTTCCGGGAAATTTTTACGGTCGTTGGTACTGTAATAATAACATTTTGAACCTGGTTCCCAGCTATGAGCTTTTTTGGATGCGAAAAGGGTGTTTCTGATGGCAGCTTCGAAAAACGGTTCATCATTAAATTCAGGCTTTAAATATTCATCTGTCCTGATCTGGACCCTTTGTCCATCGTCAATGGTCCTGGTAAGGGTATTAAGACTAAGCTGGAACCTCAAAGTGACCGGCACAGATCCCAGAGTCGGATAATATCCCGAAATATCAGATTCCGCAAAAGAGAGATACTGTCCGTCCCTGTGCTTCAGGTATATGGGGTCGCCTAGTTCCACTGCATCACCGTTAGCCTTTGAAGGTGTTTTTTTGAAAACATTGTCATCCATTCGGGCCTCATTCCTCGTATTGACAAATTCGAAGGTAGGGGCATTGGTCACCCGCTCCCCAAGTCCCCAGTTTGATCTGGATACATTAGGAAGTAAAATCTTCAAAACGGTAGCGATCATAGATGTATGATCAAATGGCGTATTGGTTTCGGATCTGAATACGGTGCCTTCCTCAATATAAGGAGAACAAACAATGGCAGGAATCCTTACTCCAAAACGATCAAATTTAAATCCATACTGAACGCCCTTTGGTAGAGAAGCCGGAGGTTCGGTATTGCCCCAGGGCGGGACTGCACCCCATGGGGGAGGTTCATGGTCGTAAGTTCCTCCATGTTCATCAAAAAAAACAAGTAACATAGTTTCCTGCCATGCAGCCTGGTTTTTGACCAGACTACTGTAAATTTTTTTCAGGAAGGCCTCGCCGGGAGTTACATCTGAAGGAGGATGGTATTCATTGCCCATTACCGAAATCACATCCATAATTGCTCCACCCCACTTGGGTTCTATATAACTGAAAGCTGGCAGTTCTCCGGATTCTGCCAGATCATAAAATTTATCCATTTCATGGAAGTGCTTGTCGACATCCGGAATCTGTTCGACCATTGGAAAACAAAATCTGGTATATGGGTGGTCTGAAATTGCAGGCGGATATTTGTCTTCCCAAAAAACGCCCCAATCCTTGAAGCCGTTGTTGTTAAGGGTGTTGAAAATGGTGTTCACCTCAAACTTATCTGCAGCAAGGTGCTGAGTAACGATATTCGAACTCAAATAACCATTATCCACAAGTCCGTTGGAAGTACCGCATAAAGAAAAAGCCCTGTTTGCATTGGTCTGGGTTGGGACAGAAGAAAACCATTCGTCGCATACTGCATATTTTTTGGCTAAACGGCTGATGACCGGTAATTCATAAGGCAGATGCATAGCCATGATCTGATAGATTGTATTGTAGTCATCTGAATCACAAATGGTAGAATAGTCCTGGAGGAAGCCATTCATTGAAGGAGTTTCATTGGGGCTTACATTTTCTTTGTTAAAGAGCTGCCTATTGACGTGTTCATACTCTTCACCGGGGTCCCAACCTGGCGAATTGGTGGCCCTTACCCCGGGGAAGGGGCCGCTTTTTAGGTCCTTGCCCTTCCAACTGGCATTATTAATTAATGTGTCAGGGTTCTTCATGTAGGCAATGCCATTAAATGGAGGTTTATCGGAAGATGGTGTGGGTATATTACGAAGGGGAGGATCCTGAGGGGTGTAAAGATAGCCGAGTATGCTGTCGAATCCCCGGTTTTCAAGCATAACTACAACGATCCTTTTGATATTTGGATTCATGAATGAAGGTTGTTTTGGTTGAATTCGAAATTACTGATTAAAGAGAGTTGAATTTTATGGAGGTCAAAAACTCCAAACTCGTTGTGGAATTAGCATAGACAATTTAAAAATAATCTCTGGGATAGTCAATAAAATAAAGGTTTGAGCAAAAATTATGAGCAAAACCCCACTGTAATTTGTTGGAATTGCGACAAAAACCGCAAAGGACTTTTTACTTTTTGTAAAATATACACTAACTTTGGATCTCAGTTGATTTCAAAGTAGATCAATTTCAAAATTAGTAAAGCAACCTAACAAAAAAATCGATAGAACCATGAAGCATCTCATCGCTTTAATTACAATTGTTTTCACGTTTCAATTGCTGCCAGCTCAAATGGTATACTTAGATCCTTCGAATGCTGGAGCTGATGAAGAAGTAACCTTGATATTTGATGCTAGTGAAGGCAATGGGGAGCTCGTTGGGGCTGAAAAAGTATACGTCCACCATGGAGTCGTACTGAGTGGCCCTGATGGAACAGACTGGAATAACGTAATCGGGAACTGGGGACTGGATGATGGCGTCGGTGAAATGATGCCGGTTGCAGGGGAAACGGATAAGTGGGAAATAACATTTTCGCCAACCTTAAGAGCGTATTTTGGCGTCGCTGAGTCAGAAACCATTTTCAGGATTTCGTGCGTTTTTCGAAGTGCCGATGGCTCTACAAAAGGAACCCTTCCTGCTGGACAGTACGGCTGGGGCACGGTGACCTCCAATCTGGATATCTATGTAGATCTGAATGCTCAGAATTTTGTGGGTATCTCCAGCCCGGTCGCTCCATATGGAGGATTTGCTTTTTTGGATCAGGGAGTAACCGTACCCATTGAAGCATATGCTTCCTCTAATGTGACCTCCATGAAAATCTGGATTGATGAAGGTAGTGGATATGAAGAAAAAACCAGCGTGACCTCGGGCACCACTATCGCCTATAATTATACCGTGGATGCTTCAGTTGATCTCGATATTAAAATCACGGCTACTGTAAACGGGGAGGATGTGGAAACAAGCATGATCTATCCTATTGTGCTCATCGGTGATTCGGAAGTGGAAGCCCTTCCTGAAGGAGTTGATTTGGGAATTAATTATCATGAGGGAGATGATACCAGCGTAACGTTGGTGTTGGAAGCCCCCGGAAAAGATTTTGTTTACGTGGTGGGAGATTTTACGGATTGGAGTGTTGAGGAAACCTATTTGATGAAAAAAACACCTGATGGGGAAAAGTTCTGGTTGGAAATAAACGGCCTTACACCAATGGAAGAGTATGTATTCCAATATTGGGTGGATGGCATTCATACTGTGGGCGATCCTTATGCAGATAAGACGGCAGACCCCTGGAACGATGTTTGGATCGAACCGGATTTATACCCAAACTTACCTGAATATAGCCGGCAGGAATTGGGTGTGGCTACCGTTTTGCAAACGGGACAAGAGCCCTATGTCTGGAGTGCAACCGAAGATGAATGGCAGAGACCGGATATTGATCATTTAGTTATTTATGAATTGCATGTCAGGGATTTTCTGAAATCACATTCCTATCAGGATCTCATTGACTCACTATCTTATCTCAAACGATTGGGCGTCGAAGCCATTGAACTTATGCCCATCAATGAATTTGAAGGCAACGATTCATGGGGATATAATCCTTCCTTTTATTTTGCTCCGGATAAATATTACGGTACCAAAAATGATTTGAAAGCATTTATTGAAGCTGCTCACCAGGAAGGTATGGCAGTGATTCTTGATATAGTTTTGAATCACGCATATTTTCACAACCCAATGGTGAAAATGTATTTTGATTTTGATACATGGACCCCTGCCACTGATAACCCCTGGTTTAATAAAGATTATGTTGGTCCTTTTCAATGGGGTTATGATTTCGATCATGAAAGTGAATATACCAAGGCCTTCATTGACAGGGTAAATGCTTATTGGATCGAAGAATACCATTTTGACGGATTCAGATTTGATTTCACAAAAGGCTTCACAAATTACGCTCCGGGAGGAAGTATTGACGGGTTTGATCAGTCGAGGATCAACATCCTCAAACGAATGGCTGACGAGATATGGGAAGTTGATCCGGAGGCTTATGTCATTCTTGAACACTGGGGACCTGCCAGTGAGGAAGCACAATTATCGGACTATGGCATGAAATTATGGCGAAACAGGAGTTATGATTATGTGCCGGCCATGAATGGAGCTTCAGGAGGCACCTTTAGTGGTATGAATACGCAGACACACGTTTCCTATTTCGATAGTCATGATGAAAGAAGAGTTGCTGAACATGCCTTGACAGAAGGACAATCCAATGGAAGTTATGATGTGAAAAATCCATTGATCATGTACGAAAGAGCCAAAATGCTGGCCGCATTTACCTTCCTTTTCCCCGGGCCTAAAATGATCTGGCAATTTGATGAACTGGGTTATGATATCGATATAAATTTCAACGGACGTACCGGTGCAAAACCGCTGCCATGGGGACCGGATGGTCTTGGGTATTACGAAGATAGCCTCAGGCAGTACATTTATGATGCTTATGTCGGCATCATGGATGTGAGACACCAGGTTGGAGCAGAAGCATTAGCGTCTGCCGATATCAATCATGATTACACCGGAGCCACTCGTAGATTGGGATATAATACAGATGGCGTTGACCTGTTGGTTATTGGAAATTTTGGATTGACGGCAGCAGATATTTCTCCACAATTTGCCCAGGAGGGAATATGGTATGATTACTTTTCCGGCGATTCAATCACCGTTGAAAATATCTACGATCTGATCAATCTGAAAGCAGGAGAATGGCATATTTATACATCAGAGAAAATTTCAGATGGATTCCCAGGTGTGGTAGAAATCTTTGAAGATCCGGTAATCATCACTCCGTCTCCATTTACAAAAAATGATGAAATCACTATCAGATTTGATGCTACAAAGGCAAATCCCAATGGAACAAACGGTTTGGTAGGGGCAGAAAAGGTTTACATCCATTCCGGAGTACTCATCGATCATCCGGATAGTACAGATTTGTCTAATATCGTAGGAAACCTTGTAGATGATGGCCTTGGGGAGATGACGGAAGTTGAGGAAGACATTTGGGAAATTACCCTGACGCCTGCTGATTATTACAGTATCCCTGAAGACCTGGACATTTATAAACTGGGCATGTATTTCCGCGATGCAACCAATGAGAACCTTGGAATGGGATTCCGAAATGGCTGGGTTTACAGAAATGTAGCTTCCGGGCTGCCATTTATTACTATCGACCCGCCTGCTTTTGACCCAGACACAGAAATTACCATAACCTTTAATGCCAAACAAGGAAACCGTGAACTCGTAGGCGAAGATAAGGTTTACATTCACAGTAGTATGGGCACTGTTGATACCGAAAATCCACAGTCCTCCGCTTGGGATAATGCTGTTGGAAACTGGGGACAAGATGACGGCGTAGGCCAGATGAGCCCGGTGCCTGGAGCAACTGATATGTGGGAGATTACCCTGGTACCAAAGACTTACTATGGGTTGGGTACAGGAGAATTCCCTTACTGGCTTGCAGCAGTTTTCAGAAGTGCTGATGGAAGTAAAAAGGGAACCGGAACTCCCGGAGAACTGGAAAACGGTTTCATCGCTTCAAATCTTGATTTCTTTATCAGAAATGAAGGAACGAATTCGGTTGAAAACTGGGATGAAGCTGCTCAGGCCAGAGTATTCCCGAATCCGACCAGCGGATATCTCAATCTCAGTGATTTTCCGGGAGATTTCGCTTTTGATCTTTTTGATATCAATGGAAAAGTGGTGTTTGCAAAATTGGTCATTGGCGATAAAATCGTTCAATTGCCTGAATTACCAAACGGAACATATTTTTTCCGCATCACTCAAGGCAAAAAGCAAAAAGGCGGCAGGATTGTTCTTTATTGATAATTTGAGTAAGCTCTTCGCGAGATAAAAACGGGGCCGGGATCAGCAATAATTTATGTTGATCCTGGCCTTTTTTGTTGAAGTTGTTTCAAAACAACTCCCTGATTAATATCACACTTTGACCTTTTGAAACGTTCAAAATATGGTAGTTGGTCAAATACATCAACTCTTTGATGAGGAACATTGAAATCCTACAAAGTTTTCTGTATTTTTGAAGCAAACCCACCACATCATCCTTTCTGGAACTATCGTAAATGCTTATAGCCCGGTTGCTGCGAATTAAGCTGCTAACCTCTACCGGTGAGCTTTACTAAAATGAAAAACTTGTGACTATGAAAAATTTCAAAACTATTTCGCTAATTATTCTGTCTGTTCTTATCAGCCTGCCTTTAATGAGTCAGAACAAATGCAGGTTGATGACTACTAATCTCAAGGGAACCTATACTGGAGCCTGCGACAAAGGCCTTGCTCA
>QQUB01000963.1 GCA_008501835.1 Bacteroidota bacterium | reverse complement strand
GGTTCGTGAAGATATGAAGGTGCGTATTCCTGAAGAGATCTTCGGAATCAAGAAGTGTGAGTGTGAGGTTGTTTCCAATTACAACGTTGCTACCTTTATCAAGGAGTTTGTAGTGAAGTTGCCGGAAGGTGAAACGCTTGACTTTAAAGCATGTGGATACATTCAGATCGACGTTCCAGCCACTGAGGTGGATTATAAAGATATGGATATTACTTCTCACCCACGAATGGGTAAAGCTCCTGATGAGTTTAAAGCTGAGTGGGATAAGTTTAATCTTTGGCCGTTGAAAATGAAGAACCCGGAAACTATTTTCCGTGCATATTCTATGGCTAACCACCCTGCGGAAGGTAATATCATCATGTTGAATATTCGTATTGCCACTCCACCATGGGACAGAGCAAAAAATGACTGGATGAATGTGAATCCGGGAATTTGTTCTTCCTACGTTTTTTCAAAAAAACCTGGTGATAAAGTGACCATCTCAGGACCATTTGGTGAATTCTTCATCAAAGAAGAATCCAAAAAAGAAATGGTTTACATCGGTGGTGGTGCAGGTATGGCTCCTTTGCGTTCTCACCTGTTCCATATTTTCCATACATTGAAGACTACCGACAGAAAGGTATCTTACTGGTACGGAGGTAGAACAAAAAGAGAGTTGTTCTACATCGATGACTTCAGAAAAATTGAAAAAGAATTTCCAAATTTCAAATTCCACATCGCACTGGATAACCCACTGCCGGAAGATAATTGGAAAGTGAAGGAAAATATTGATGCGGAAGGTGATGGATTCCAGGGATACATTATGCAGGTATTGTATGATGAGTATCTGAAGAACCACCCTGAGCCGGAAGAAGTAGAATACTACTACTGTGGACCTCCAGCAATGGCGAACTCCATTATGCAGAAGCTCGACGAGCTGGGTGTTCCAGATGAGAATATTGCATTTGACGACTTTGGATAAGCCAGTAGTCAATCAGATAAAAAACGGTATCGGATTCATTTCCGGTACCGTTTTTTTGTTTTTATAATGTCGCAAATTTCCAATTTTTGTAGAACCTGTGGGTTTATTTTTGCAGTGATTGTTAACCAAAAAATGTAAAGCAATGAAAAAACTGATTTCCTGGGTTGAGATCCCTGCGACTGATTTTGAAAGAGCAGTCGATTTTTATGGAAAGGTTCTGGATATGGAATTCCAGATCGTTGAAGGCGGAGGTGAACAAATGGCCTGTTTCCCTTCCGGAGAAGGAGCGATTTCCAAAGCACCTGATTTTAATCCTTCCAAAGATGGTGTACTGGTAAGTTTGAATACCGGTAACGATTTGGATAAAACCATGGACAGAATTAAAGAAAATGGAGGTTCCATCGTCAGGGCCAAAACGAAAATCGAAGCGGAAGGTATGGGATATTTCGCCTTGTTTATCGACAGTGAAGGGAATAAGGTCGGTTTGTATGGTGATGCTTAAGTTTCTGAAAGACTGTCCTGAGTTTTAAGTTCAAACCGGAATTGTGGTTCAACAAAAAATCACAATTCCGGGCCTTTTTTCCTGATGGTTTTATGCCTAAATTTGTCTTTAGTTAAGTTATGAGTTTACACATAACCAATCCTTCCTCATTTTTATCTGCCTTTGTAAAGCAATACTGGGCCATAGAGAATACTTTGCCCAGTGGGAGGCAACATGTGCAGCGAATCATTCCTTGTGGCCTTCCGGATCTAACTTTCTATTTTGAGGATAAACCGGAAACTGAATCTGACCATATTGGCGTCGATGCTGTCAGTCAGGTCAGTGGACAGCGAAAAAAATATTTTGATTATACCATTACCGGAAAATTGTCTTTATTCTCCATTGTTTTCAAACCGCAGGGGATGATGGCGTTCTTCGATTTTCCAATTAGTGAATTGTTTAATCAGAATGTTCCTCTGGAATACTTGCTTAAAGAGGAAGTAGCAAAACTCGAAACAGATCTTTACGAGTCCCCAACTTTTGAAGAAAAGATCAAAGTGGCCGAACATTTCTTATTTGAAAGGTTACGACAGGCTCAAAAGAAATGGGACTTTCCCAGAGTCCTTCATGCCATCGATCTGATCGATCAATCCCGGGGAAGGATAAAAATCGACAACCTGGCTTCGGAGGCTTGCCTGAGTAGAAAGCAGTTTGAACGTATCTTTTCCAATTTTGTAGGGGCTACCCCCAAGCAGTTCCTGAAAATTGTGAGATTCCAAAATGTGTTATTCGAAAAAAGCCGGAACCAGTCACTCAATTTAACCGAGCTCGCCTACCAATGCGATTATTTCGATCAATCCCACATGATCGGTGAATTCAAGGCATTTGCCGGGATGACTCCCAGAAAGTATTTTACTCAGGGAGAGCCGTTTTCGGATTATTTTGGGTGAAGTTGACCGTTTTTCTACACTTCTCTAACATCTGCTTTTTAGGCAACAATTTGGTTTAAAGGTATTGTTAAGAGCTCATCTCCCAAATTTTCTCTATTTTTAAAAAACCATAAACACCAATTTTCACCAACCAACACCTATTGACTCATGAAAAAGATCACTTTTTTATTACTATTCCTGTCTTTGTTTTTTACTGTTACCCATACTTTTGGTCAATCTTCAGATACACTATCAGAAGTCCCTGCAGAAACCGTTTCGGAAGTTAATGAGGTTGATTCAGCCTTAGGTTACACAACCGAAATTAAGAATGAAGCGGAAGAATCCTCTGGGTTCCCGATCGAATTCTGGCATGCCATGATTATTTTGAGTTTTGGAGTGCTTGTCATAGGGATAGAAGTGTATTTAATCATCAGGGAAAGAATCAAAACCGATGATGTGATGAAATATATCGTGGTAACCCTTATCATTACATGCACAATGTATCTGATCACTGCCGGCCATAATAACGACCAGATAGCTCCCGCTATGGGGTTATTGGGCACCATTGCCGGATATTTGCTCGGGAAAGGAGGTAACCAAAGCCAGGTTAGCCAGGAAACGGCTGAGGATGCCTAAAAAAGCAGGTTTCAAATGACCTCTTTCTCAGCTTGTTTGTTTTATGCTCATGAATACACCATGTCCTAAATGCGGTAAAAGTGTTTCCTGTGGAGCAGATCAGCCGGGTACGTGCTGGTGTGCTGCTTATCCCTCCATCATGCCTTTGTCTGAGGAAGTGGACGCGTGTTATTGTCCGAATTGTTTGAGAGACGAGGTGATTGAAAATATCAACCGTTATGTTGAAGAAGTGAAATCTGGCAAGCGAGAAAATGATACTGCCAAATACGCTACCCCGGAAGCACAGGAAGGAATTGATTATTACATGGAGGATGGTCTGTTTGTATTGACGGAGTGGTTCCACCTGAAGCGAGGACGATGTTGTGGAAGTGGTTGCCGACATTGTCCCTACGATCATGTGAATGTGCCAAAAAATTAGGGCGTAATTTAAAGTTGAATATTAACAACTTTAGTCATGTCAATGATTATTAAATAGCCCTGTGCTTCAGCGCAGGGCATGATCAAGAGAAACTCAACCAGGCCTTTAGGCCTTTTATACCACAAGAAGAAAGGGCTGAAGCCTGTCTGGCAACACCGGCAGACAGGCACGGTGCAATTGAATTTCTTCATTGGTTCTCTTAGGTAGATGACATTGAACTTGTAGATACGCTTTAATCGATGTCATGTCAGGGAGTTTTTAAATACCTTACTCACTTCAATGCTTAAATCAGGAAATAGACCAGGAGTCAAAATATCATCATCAGAAAATCCTCCAACCCGATGGTACTTTCCATGCTCATCTAATTCAAACACTTCAATGATCTCTTCTTTTGGGAAAACAAGCCAGTAGGTGTTGATCCCACACTCTTCGTACAGTTCGTGTTTGATCTGAATATCTTTTTTACGGGTACTTGGAGAAATAATCTCCACTACCATATCGGGACTTCCTACACACCCATGTTCTTTAATTTTATCGGGATCGCAAATGACGGTGATGTCGGGCTGAACGACGGTGTTTGGCTTGCCTGTTTTGGGATGTTTTATTGGAAGGTATACATCGTAAGGGGCATGAAACACTTCACACTGGCTATTTTCCAGAAAATTAAAAAGTTGTCCAAGTAAATAAACAGAAATCCTTTGATGTTTAGTCCATGGTCCCGGACTCATCCGGAATACCTTTCCTCTGATCAGTTCGACCATTTCATCAAATTGCCAGGAGAGATAATCCTGAACGGTGTATTCTGCAGAAGGTTCCGCAACAATATCTTCAATGGTGACTTCTTCCTGGTTGGAGTCGTAAGACATGACGCTTGCTTTTTGTAAAAAATATTACCGTGCTATCAATTCTTAAAAATATTTCCTGTATCAGTAGCTATACTAAATTACAAGATGTTTGGTTAAATAGCAATGGTAAAAAGGAGCAGGAAATTCCAATTCCTTTACTTATAAAAGCCGCGAAACCTTAAAACGTGACATTTTTAAGGCCACTTTTTTACAAAAGTCTACTTATTTCTTGCTTCTCAACTCCTTGATCAAATCAGGTAACTGCCTTAAAGCTGCTAATTGTTTGTAAGTCTGGCGAGTTTCATTCACCGGATGACCGAAATAAGTCTTTCCGGCTTCCAGATCCTTAGTGACAAGAGATTTGGCCAAGACAACCACATTGTCACCTATATTCAGGTTGTGAATAATGCCAACTTGCCCATAAAGAATTACATTATTGCCGATTCGGGTATTACCACCAATGGCAATCTGCGCGGTTATTTGACAATGCTTACCAATTACAACATCGTGTCCGATGTGTACCATACAATCCAGCTTAGTGCCCTCACCGATGATAGTGTCTCCGGATACGCCAATATTAACCGTTGAATTGGCTCCTATGTCTACATGATCTTCAAGGATTACCCGACCACCTGAACGCCATTTTTTGAACCCTTCAGTGGTCTTTTTATAATAAAAAGCATCTGTTCCGATCACTGCTCCGGATTCTACTAACACATGGTCTTTAATGATTACCCGGCCCCGCACTACAGCCCCCGACTGGATGAGACAATTTTTCCCAATTTTGACTTCAGGTCCAATAGTGGCCCCCGGTTCAATGATGGAAGAAGGATGGATTTGGGCAGTTTCTCCTATGGTATGATTTAACGGAACGAAGGGGTTATGCTCCTTAACGATACTATTGTAAGCTTGAAACGGATCATCACAAAGTAACAAAACCTTTCCCTCGGGACATTCCGTCTCTTCGTTGAGAATGATGATGGTCGCTGCAGAATCGAGGGACTTTTTGAAATACTTTTTTACATCTACGAATGTGATATCTCCTTCACGGACATTATGTATTTCATTGATGCCGATAGCCATGAGATCAGCATTGCCAATAATCTTTGCTCCAATTTTTTGAGCTATTTCCTTAACGGGAATGGGTTGGTCGAAGGTCATTTTCTGTTTTTTTCTTTACTGCAAAGATCGCAAGGAATGCGCAATGTTCGCAAAGAACTTAACATAAATACACCAAAAAAAATCCTTTGGTCTTGAATTGACTTTTTGTGCCATCCATTAATTCTAAACCATTCATGAATTCATGGCTAACTACTTAATGTGCCTCCAACCAGTCATTACCAACCCCCATATCAACCACGATAGGTACCTTGAGACCAGTGATCGCATTTTTCATTTTATCTTCCACAAGGATCTTTACTTCTTCCAATTCAGATTTAGGTACATCAAAAACGAGTTCATCATGTACCTGAAGAATCATCTTGGTTTTCAAATGGCTGTCTTTCAAAGCCTGGTGGATGTTGCACATGGCAATTTTGATCATATCGGCTGCAGTACCCTGAATTGGGGTGTTGATGGCATTTCTCTCGGCTCCGCTTCGGATCATACCATTCCTGGAATTAATATCTCTGAGGTACCGTCTTCTGCCCATCATGGTATTCACATAGCCGTTTTCTCTAGCGAATGCGACCGTTTTGTCCATGTAATTACGAAGTCCCGGATACTCTCTGAAATAGCTTTCAATAAGCCTCTTCGCCTCAGCTCTTTTTAGGTCCAGTTGGCGCGATAGGTTGGTAGCGCCGGCACCATAGATGATACTGAAGTTAACCGTTTTGGCACGGTATCGTTGTTCTCTGGTAACCTCTTCATAAGGTACTTCAAAAACTCCGGCAGCAGTAGCTCTGTGGATGTCCTTTCCTTCCTGAAAAGCTTTAA
>QQUB01000190.1 GCA_008501835.1 Bacteroidota bacterium | reverse complement strand
GCTTGCGTGTTGGATCAGGTCCTCAGCTTTGCTGCCCATATCCGCGGCCATTTGCGTGACGATTTTGTTGGTGTCCGTGTGCACCGCTGTATTATCGAGTGGATTTTTACCCTCGCAAATACAAAGAAATCCGTCACATTGTTCAAAGGCCTTTTCTCCCATCCGGGCTACTTTTTTCAGTTGAGCGCTACTGGTGAACAAACCGTTTTCATCGCGATAGTCAACAATATTCTGGGCAAGTGTTGGCCCAAGTCCTGAAACATTGGTCAAAAGGTGTTTGCTGGCAGTGTTTAAGTTAATTCCAACTGAATTCACACAACTTTCCACTACACGGTCAAGGCTATCTTTCAGTTGAGCCTGATTTACGTCATGCTGGTACTGCCCTACCCCAATGGATTTGGCATCAATTTTCACCAACTCCGCCAAAGGATCCATTAATCTGCGTCCGATGGATACAGCGCCACGGACCGTAACATCATATTGTGGGAATTCCTCCCTGGCAATTGCCGAAGCTGAATAAATGGAGGCTCCGCTTTCATTGACCATAAATACCTCCAGAGATCTGTTGAAGTCAATGGATCGGCAAAGGCCCATTGTTTCCCTTCCTGCTGTTCCGTTCCCAACCGCAATGGCTTCGATATCGTATTTATGGACTAGTTCCATCAAGGTTTCTTTCGCTCCAAAAACATCCTTTTGAGGTGGATGCGGGTAAATGGCCGTATCGTACAACAGCTTCCCTCCTCTGTCCAGACAAACCACTTTACAACCTGTTCTGAATCCAGGGTCAATGCCCAAAACTGCTTTCTGTCCCAACGGGGGACTCAGCATCAATTGACGAAGGTTTTCTGAGAAGACATTGATGGCTTCTTCATCAGCTTTTTCCTTGGATATTTTCCGAAACTCTGTTTCGATAGATGGCCCCAGCAACCTTTTATAACAATCTTCTACTGCTTCTTTAACCTGCTGACCTGAGGCATTGTGGTTGGTGACAAATTGTTTTCCCAGCAAAAAGATGGCATCATCCTCTTCCGGGCCAATGGACACCCGTAGAAACCCTTCCTCTTCCCCCCTTCGGATGGCCAGCATCCGGTGGGAAGGACAACGATTGAGGCTTTCGGCATAGTCAAAATAATCGCGATACTTCGCTCCTTCTTCCTCTTTATTTCTCGCCACCTTTGACCTTACCACAGCTTCTTTTTTAAACAGGAAACGAACTCTATTCCTCGCTTTTTCATCTTCGTTGATCCATTCGGCGATAATGTCTCTGGCGCCCTGCAGAGCAGCTTCAATGTCAGGGACTTCATCGGTAATGTAGTTGCCTGCCAAAGTTTCAATATTGTCATTACGTTGCTCGAAAATGGCTTGAGCGAGCGGTTCGAGCCCCAGTTCACGGGCAACGGAAGCTCTGGTTTTTCTTTTCTTTTTATAGGGTAAATAAAGGTCTTCCAGAGTTGTCGAATCCCAGGTGTCCCGGATTCGTTTTTTCAGGTCATCCGTTAGTTTTCCTTGTTCCTCGATGCTTTTGAGAATGGTTTCTTTCCTTTTGTCGAGTTCTTCGAGTTTTTTGAGTTCATTCTGGATTTCTGCAACGCTTACTTCATCCAGAGAACCGGTGGCTTCCTTTCGGTAACGGGAGATAAACGGGATAGTCGCTCCTTCTTTTAAGAGATTTACTGTATTAGATACACTTTTGTGGGAAAGGTTCAGGGATTCTGAAATGAGTTGTATGTGGATATTTTGCATTAATGGTTTTTTAATAAAAAAAAGAGTTACGATCAAACAAAAGAGATAATTCAGTATTTATTTAACCGCAAATGGAACGTAGTGACATCCCGAATGAGATTTTAACTCAAATGTACACGGAGTGTCGGGAGGGCGCGATGAAAGCGCAAAGTTCGCAAGGAAATACAGTTTGATTTCAGCGGAAAGCAAAGATAAAATATTGGGGAAAAACTAAACTAATTTTAAGGGAAAGTTGGTTTGAAAAAATGAAATCGAATGCCAAGAAAGCAGAGAGCGCTAAGAATTATACCGCAGAGAACCGCCAAGAAGCGCAGAGAATCACTGAGCCCTAAACCAAGTAAATGTAGGCTTGTTCGGCACCTGGATGAGGAAAATCCTTAAAAAGCTATTAAACAAAAAAACAGGCTTACCAAACCAAAGTCTGATAAACCTGCTTTTATATTTTTCCCCGGCCTTAGCCTGATTATTCTACATCTGATATAAGTGCTCGTAATATTCGTCCAGCATTCTTTTAACAGAGAAAGCATCACGGGTATCCTGGATACTGTTTCGCATCATGGCCACCCATTGGTCATGATTGTCGTAATAAGTAGGAATCACTTCCTCGAGCAGCACTGCGTACAAGGCTTTACGATCATTCTCATCAAGAGCTACCACATTCTCCCCTTCATATGCATTACCGAATTGCCATCCGTTGAATCCATGGTGGCAAGCTTCCGGCCACCACCCGTCCAGGATACTCAGGTTCAACACACCATTCATGGCCGCTTTCATTCCTGATGTACCACTTGCCTCTTTAGGACGACGAGGATTATTCAACCAAACATCACATCCGCGAGTCATTTTGGCTCCGATGGTCATTCCGTAGTTTTCGAGGAAAACAACTGAATTTGGAAACTGCCTGGACAACTCCACCAATCGTGCTACGATCTGACGACTCGCATCATCATTCGGATGAGCTTTCCCTGAGAAAATGAACTGAACCTTTTGCTCCTCCAGTAAAGGATTAATAATCTCAGGTCTGCTGAAAACCAGGTCTGTACGCTTATAAGGGACCGTGCGCCTTGAGAAACCGATCAACAGTTTATTTTCATCAAGTTTGGCACCGGTTTCTTCTTCGACGAATTTGATCAGGTCACGTTTGTTTGCCTGATGGCTTTCCCAGATATTTTTACCTGTTTCGCCTGCTTTCAGCATAGCAGAATCCACCCAGGTTCCAGGGTGTACACCATTCGTAATGGCAACTATCTCTGAAGCTCCCTGGATATTTTTCCACATCCTGTTGGCGGTTGTACCATGTAATTGAGCAACAGCATTGGACTTTCTGGATAGTCTCAGGGCACCAACTGTCATATTAAATGGATTACCGCCGAGGCGCATCAATTGATCCCAGTCCAAACCGAGATTCGCACTCATATACATCAAACGATCAATGGTGTGGGATTCATTACCCTGTACAACAGGTGTGTGAGTGGTAAAAACGATCTTTTCCCTGGTCCTTGCCCAGGCATCCTCGAAGGAAGCACCATTATCTCTTTCTTCACGCATCAGTTCAAACCCGGCCAGCAAAGCATGTCCTTCGTTGAAATGATAGAGATCAACTTCAATTCCAAGAGCTCTCAAGGCACGAACACCTCCAATTCCCAAAACGATCTCCTGAGCTACCCTGTCATCTTTGGTACCCCCGTACAATCTCCCGGATATCCATTTATCTTCATTCTGAGGAAGATCTGTATCCAGTAAATACAATGGTGCTGATCCAAACTCTTCCAGTTTCCACACCTTACAGGCCACATTTCTGCCTCTGACCGTTACATCAACGGTAACCCCTGTATCCTCCAGATAGTCATAGTCGTAATCGTTATAAAGAACATAGGGTTTGCCATGTTCGTCAATATGCTGATCTGAATATCCGTGTTTCCACTTTATCCCGATGCCGATGATTGGGTAATCATGATCTTTTGCTCCTTTTAAGTAGTCTCCAGCCAAGATACCAAGTCCTCCTGCATAGATCTTCAAATCATTCTGCAGACCGTATTCCATACAGAAATACGCGACCTTTGGCTGTTGTGCATTTGTTTCCATAAGTCAAATTTGTTATTGGAAAGTTTAAAACAAGTCGCAAATAAACGACTTATCTTTGATTTATCCCAAACCAAAAAATTAAAAAATATGAAGTTCAACCCCCGGAAGGCAAAGGGTTCCGGCTTAACAATACCTTTTCAACTTTTGGCCATTTTTCCCCTGGCAGGCCAGAGCACTAATAAACTCAAGGGTATTAGTGTACTAAAGACAAGAAGCAACTCCTGAAATTGACCCAATCCCCCTGTTTGCAACCACTGCATCAATCCTTTGGAAAAAAGAATGGCTTCACTTACAAAAAATCCGATAAAAAAGATCCAAACACCAACTTTAGAGACTTTTTTGGTCGGGTCAAACGATTTTTCTTTAAACAACCAGGTCAATAAAAAGGCAGAAATGAATCCTAATACTACCAGGTGAATGTATCCAATAACTACATAACTTTTTGCCTGGTAAGTTTTCATGGCCAATGCCGGTATGGCCGATAACCCCTGCATGATCAACTTAGTACCAAAGGAAACTATGACAAGTAGAAACAGTTTTTTAAGCATGCCATTAAACCTACCAATCAAGGACCTTAGATCAAAAAAGAAATAGAAAAATCCTATCAACTGAAGTATTGCGGAGGCTCCCGCCACCCAAAAAACATATACGGGAGGATCCAGCCATAATGCAGACAAGGCATAGGCCGGAATACAGGCAATAAATGAGTATTGGAAAAACCTTTTCCCTCCATTATTTGCTTTGACTCTATTTAAGGATTCAAGGTATTTATAAATCAACCCAAAAATGGCAAATACGAAAAATCCGTTGTATAAAAAATGTAAGTAATAATAAACGGCTAGATAATAAATATTGGTTTTACCGTAAAGAATGACAATAGGCCCCAGAGCTAAGGGACCGATACCGGAAAGCAGATAGAATAAGAAAGCGGCATAAACAAAAGACCGACTTATGCCTTTAGGGCTCGTCTGTCGAAAATCTTTCAAAAAAAGGATTACAAGCCAGCAGGAAAGCACCAAAAAAACCATTAACAGCGCAATGGATAAGGCCTTATAACCTGTTAATGGGAATGAAAATATCATACCGGCAACTGAAAGAACAGTCAACCATAAGTTCCAGCGATAAACTTTCCGGTCAAGTGTCCCTGCTGGTAAAAAGCTTTTCACAAGTAATACCATCAGAGCCAGATATCCCCATCCTAAAAAAGCCACATGGGAATGTCCCTGCCTCATAAAACCATAGTCCATGGACTCCATGGGGAATACAGCAACAAACCGCATCAACAACCCCATTACTCCGCCGATAATGAAAAAAACGAATGCAATTATGGACCAAAATCGAAACATCGGAACGTTCTGTTTAAGATTAAAAAACAGGATTGTAAAAGTATTTAAAATTTGCCTCTTGGGAGCCAGTAAATCCCCTAAAATATTCAAAAAAGATGCCTATTTTTCCTAACTTGTGCATCCTTTTACTTGTTATTGAATTGAACATAAAAACTAAACAATGTTGACAGAAAAAATGGAAGCTGCGCTCAACGCGCAAATTGTCATGGAAGCCTATGCTTCAAACCTCTATCTTTCCATGGGTGCCTGGTGTGAACAAAAAGGGCTGGAAGGTTGTGCCAAGTTTATGTACCGCCAATCAGAAGAAGAGCGCAGCCATATGCTCAAAATTTTTAACTATATAAATGAAACCGACGGCCATGCTTTGGTACCTGGTATTAAAGAACCCCTTCACAAATGGGAATCAGTCCGTACCATGTTTGAATCGGTTTATGAGCATGAAAAAAATGTAACCAAATCCATCAACGATCTGGTAAGAATCTCTTATGCGGAAAATGACCATGCTACGTTGAATTTCCTGCAATATTATGTGGAGGAACAAAGAGAGGAAGAGGCCCTGATGAGAAGTATTCTCGATAAAATCACACTCATCGGTGATGGCCCTCAAAGTCTTTATTTTATCGATATGGAGGTTGAGAAAATCAACAACCTGATTCCTGAGGAGGAAAATGAATAATCATTGTCAAAGTTAAAAGATAAACCTATTGGTCTGACCAGGGACGTCGGTTTCCAGGTAGGCGCTCGAAAAACTTTTGCGGTTTCTTTGGAAAAAGCCTGGGATTTTCTGGTGTCCGAAAATGGAACGCGTCTTTGGTTGGATGAGATTGATATTGACAAAATTGAATTAAAAACCGAGTTTTCAACTCCAAATGGTTTCACCGGGAAAATAACTGTATTCAAACCTTACAGCCATCTGCGCATGCAATGGCGACATCCGGATTGGGAAAATACTTCCACCCTTCAAATCCGTACCATTCCCAATAAAAACAAAACCATCATCAGTTTTCATCAGGAAAAACTTTCAGGAATTGAAC
>QQUB01000169.1 GCA_008501835.1 Bacteroidota bacterium | reverse complement strand
AGCACACAGTATTATGCTACAGTCTGAATTCCCATCTCTTTTTGATCAAAATGGAAGTTATAAAACCTGGGCAAAAGCACTACGAAAACTTAAATATTCAAAAGACAAAAATTATGATAAAAAGCTTGTTCAAATTGTTGAGAGATATCAACTCTACTTATTGGATGAGCAGATATAATCAGCAAATTACTCATAGGAATTAATAATTGTAGGGAACAAACACTCACCCGACTATGAAACTCCGGCACGGCTTTTTTAATCTTTGCCTTGAAAAGGCCGCTGCCGGATTTGATTTGGCCCAAATATTATTCCAGTTTTAAAATATCACTTTTAGTGGTTTCTCATGTTTGTAATCGCGGCCGCCAATCTCCCTGTTGGCGGTCTTTTTTTATTTAGCGATTGCCTCTGATGACTTCAATATAACCCTTGATTATTTCCGGCCTGATGGTTATGCCACTGACTCGTTGTTCATAAACCTGACAATTGTAATAGTATACACCATCGGAAACATCACTGCCTCGCAGGTTAGTTCCATCCCAGTTCAAATCCGGATCCTCCGTCTCAAAAACCAGCTCCCCCCATTGGTTATAAACCTTGAATTCTACCCGTTCAATAAAACAGTAAGGAAAAGGTTTGAATAAATCGTTTTGGTTGTCTGCGTTAGGCGTGAAAGTATTCGGTAGTTCATAAAACGGGCAATTGTCCACACAAATAGTATCACTCGGAATACTTTCATTAAGCATGGTATCGATAGCTGTGATGTAATAACAACCAGCTATGCCAATCTCAGGGAAATGCTCGAATTCAAGAAGCGTTGCATCGTCAATCAAGGCTATTTGTGAGAATGGCTGACCCTCTGTCGGTGAATAATAAATGTTATAACCTGTTACATCATCTGTTTCTTCACAGGTCTCGATAGGGTTCGTCCATGTAAGGGTATTTGACAATTCTGATACTTCACTGCAATTTAGGCCTTGTTCACAGATGTTGGTAACCTCAAGATCAGGAGGACATGGAGCTACATTATCAATAGGAACACTGCATAATTCCTGGGAATGGTTGATCAGTGGATCAATGACCTCTGGAATATTATAGGTTCCATGACTTTGAATTTTATAACAATATTCCAGCCCGTTTACCAAACCTTCATCGCGATAAAATGGGGTGTCGGAGATTGCAATGGAATCAAAAGTAACTCCTGAAGGGTTTTTACGATAAATAGTATATCTATAGTTATCCCAGGGTACAATTGAGGTCCAGCTAAGTTCATTGGCATTATCGGTGGCAAAACTACTCAGGAAAATTGAAGTAGCAGCTTTGGTATCACCAATGAGCTCGCCGTTGGCAGTGAATCTGATTAAATAGCTATACGCATTGTCAATGGTGTTTAGCCCTGTATCAATAAAGCAGGTATCATTGGCCCCAGCAAATGTTTCACTGGAAAAGGAAACACCTATCGGCTGGAAATTGGCAATATCTTCTGTTTGTCCTGTTGCACGGAGTACTTCATACACATAAGGGCCCGGATGCTCCAGAGTGTCTAAATCCGGAATTTTCGGTTTTGACCAACAAACGTTAATATCTCCATTGGAGTTATCGGTTGACAAAACATCCACATGAGTAATTAATGGAACATCTCTCCCTATTTGAACACACATTTCTATTGAAGGAAGACTTTCAACTCTGTTGTAGGTATTAAGGCCATCCGGAGTAGTAAGTGCAAATTGTGCCAAAACTCTGTAACAATAGGTTCTGCCAGCTTCAACATCCTCATCTTCAAAGAAATATCTGCCATCTACCATGTCCAGTACAAGGTTTGTACTCACTTTGGTATAACCTTTTCCTTCGAGTCCGGGATCACAAACATCAACGGTGAAATTATTCGATCCGTTCCTTCTCCATACCGAAAACCCCTGGAAATAATTATCCTCCGCTGCTTCACAGGAATAGGGTTTTTCCCAAGTCACTTCTACTTTACTTCCCGTAGCTTCCGTAAGGACATCCTCCGGAGGCGGACCGACCACTTTTATCCGCACTGTTTTTAAGGTGGCAAGCCCCGAGTCGCTTGAGAAAAAGTCATCTACGGCTTTGAAAACAACAGAATAATATTGACTGGAAATATGCTCGCAGCTTGTTTGCCATCGGAATGTTTTTACCACGGGGTCTTCTTCCCATTGGAAATTTTCACCAATGAATTCAGCAGGACTGTATTGCTGAACGAAGGGTGCACCGAGGGCAGTAAGGCGAACTTTTTGATCTGTTTCAAACAAGGGGGCGGTGGCAATAACATCGAATTCCACCAGGTCTCCGGCGATCACACATATCTCATCAATCGGAGTTTCTACAATGGGAGGTGCATTATCACATTGATCGAAGATTCTGATCTGCATATCCCTGAGTACCGTGTCTATGGCCACTCCATTTCGATAGGAAATGATATACATGGCAATATTGTATTCTCCGGCCTGTTGGGGCGCATCCCAACAAATGTCTCCGGTTTCTTCGTCGATCATTATATTATTATTGACTCCCGGCATAATTTGGTTGGGGTACTCATAATTGGGTACTATGAGGCCCACATCCTGAAGTGGATCAGTGAGTCGGTAGGCCAGACTGTCATTTGGGTCAGGGTCATACGCATTTGGATTGTGGGTAAATTTTTGGCCCACACAGCCGACATCCACCGGAGGCTGACTGAGTATCGGTGTTTGGTTACACCCTATGGTATTGGGATTGGGCATGGTGTAAACCGTCTGGATGAAAAAAGTGATCTGGTCGGAATTTGGATAATTCACATTGAGGATACCTGCATTTCTATTGGGATCCAGCATGGAAATGGTGTATTGCCCTCTGGCGGTATAGGTATGGTAACCGATGTAAATGTTTTTTTTGGTGTCGTTTTCCAATAGTTCTCCCTGTGGAGGCGAACCCGGGCCATTGATCCTTCCAACCATAATACAGGAGCCGTCACCCCAGCAAAGTTCGAGCGTGTCCCTGTCAACGGAAAAACTGCTGGCCTTGGTGTAGGTGGTTATCGTGGCTTTAACGGTAAGGCTGGAGGTGCAATCACCCACGACTTCAACAGCAATGTCACCTGCTCGATTGTGGGTAGCCAATAGGTTGACGGAAGTAAATAACAACAAAGAGGCGAACAATAGTTTAATGGTTCTCAGCATAGCTTTATTCTTTTGTAAATCCTTTCAGCATCAGCCAAATACAAAACGATTGTGGCAAAAGCCAATGAAGATAGCAAAGCATGAGAAAGCCTGAAAGCCGATCTGCTTCGCTATATTCAATTAACGATCATTTCCAAAAGGAGTTTACAATTTAAGGGAATTTCGCCAGAATTGTTGTGTTTGATCTTACAAAACAAGATTCTATATAGGGAGCAACTTTAAGTTGCTCCCTATATTTTAAAAGAATTAATTTGTTATTCTCCTGTAGCAAATTGTTTAAACGCATTGATCAGCCCATTGGTAGAAACGTCATGGCTACTGATCTTTTCATTGTTTTGCAACTCAGGAAGAATATTATTGGCCAGTTGTTTACCCAATTGAACACCCCACTGGTCGAAGCTGAAAATGTTCCAGATAACACCTTGAGCAAAAATTTTGTGCTCATACATAGAAATTAGGTTGCCGAGTGTATGTGGTGTGATCTTTTTTACCAAAATGGAATTGGTAGGCCGGTTTCCAGGGAAAACTTTAAATGGCAGAAGGGATTGAATCTCTTCTGCTGACATATCAGTCGATTCCAATTCTGCCCTTACCTCTTCAGCTGTTTTTCCCTTCATCAGAGCTTCCGTTTGTGCAAAGAAATTTGACAACAACATCTTATGATGATCGCCTTTCGGATTATGACTTATTGCTGGTGCAATGAAATCACAAGGGATCATTTTGGTGCCCTGATGGATCAACTGGTAAAAGGCATGCTGGCCGTTGGTACCAGGTTCACCCCAAATGATCGGCCCGGTTTGGTAGGAAACCAGATTTCCGGCGCGGTCAACTCCTTTACCATTACTTTCCATATTACCTTGCTGGAAATAAGCAGGGAATCGATGCAAGTATTGGTCATAAGGTAAAATAGCCTCTGATTCAGCGCCAAAGAAGTTATTATACCAAATACCGATGAGCGCAAGAATTACTGGTATGTTTTTTTCGAAAGAAGCATTTCTGAAATGATTGTCCATGGCATGGAAACCCTCCAGTAGTTCTGCAAAATTATTAAAACCAATGGTACAGGCAATGGAAAGTCCAATTCCTGAAGTCAGCGAATAACGACCGCCAACCCAATCCCAGAATTCGAACATATTGTCCGTGTCAATCCCGAATTTGCTAACTTCTCCGGCATTGGTGGAAACAGCTACAAAATGCTTTTTCACATGCTCATCATCCCTTGCAGTGTTCAGGAACCAGCTACGGGCTGAGTGCGCGTTGGCCATGGTTTCCTGAGTGGTGAAAGTTTTGGAGGAGATAATGAAAAGGGTTGTTTCCGGGTTGAGGTTTTTTACGGTTTCCGCAATATGGGTGCCATCAACATTAGAAACGAAATGAGGATGAATACCAATTTGCCAATATGGTTTAAGTGCTTCGGTGACCATCACGGCTCCAAGGTCAGAACCACCGATACCTATATTAACAATATCAGTAATCTTTTTGCCGGTATATCCGGTCCATTTTCCCCTCAGGAGATTATTGCTGAATATTTCCATTTTATCCAGCACTGCATTAACTCCTGGCATTACATTTTGTCCATCCACTTCAACTGGAGTATTGGATCTGTTGCGAAGGGCGGTATGTAAAACCGCGCGGTCCTCTGTTTCATTGATCCGACTGCCTGTAAACATTTTTTCGATGGATTCCTTAAGTCCAGTTTCCTTAGCTAAGGAAATCAGTAGGTCCAAAGTCTTTTGGTTGATCCTGTTTTTTGAAAAATCAACTAGTAGGTCCCCTAAAGAAATAGAGAAGTCTTCGAACCTGCTATCATTGTTATTGAAGAGGTCAGTCATGTGGACAGGCTCCATTTCCTTGAAATGGTCCGTCAGTTTTTTCCATGCATCCGTCTGAGTAGGATCCTGGCGATTCAGCATAAGATTTTGTTTGAATTATTTTAGTACTAAATGAATTTGTCCGTTGGTGGATTTGATCTTCAGTTTGTCTTTATTGGCGTTGAGCTCAAAACTTTGGGCTGTTTCCATGAGTTTTAAAAAGCGGTCTTCAATTCTGGCAGCTTCCGGACAGGCCTTTTTGGTATAGCCCAGGTTGTTAAAATTGAGACCATTATTTTCTCCTTCAACATATTCTCCGACGAAAGAATTACATCCTGCAAAACCACTGGCGCGACCATCTCTGAATATCAGATATGGCTTTTTATCCAATGCAACACCAAGGCCGTCATTATCGAAGATCATATCGGTAACTTCCCACTTTTGCAGCTGCATGAAAGTCATATCTTCAGAGGGTGTAGAAACAGGAGTGATCTCAACGGATGGCGTTTCTTCAGTTTGATCCCCATTTTTTGAGGAATCACCACAGGAGAATAAACAAATTCCCAATGCGAAAAGAATAAAGGTTCGAATGTTCATGACAAAATTGTTTGATTGATAATAATTTGGAAAGAAAACCAACAAAATAGCTGATTTTATCCCATGCAGTCTGGCATTAATTATCTGGTAGTTGAAATAAAAAGTCTCTTTTCCAAAAAACTTCACAATTAAAGGTTACCCCTGTTCAGGGTACCTGTCAGCCTGATGGTATTTGGTCAGGTATGTATAATTTGATTTTTTCCTGAGCATATTTACCTTCTCATAAAAAATAAACTATGGAAGTTAATCATAAAAGTTGTTTAAAACTTCCTGGCTTACCTAGGTGAAAAGCATTGTTCCCGCTGGACTTTAGCTATTTCCTCCCGTACATTCCATGTACGAAACTCAAAATGAGCTTCGCCATCAACCACAAGCCTTAACGCTCGGTTCCAGCAGAAAACTCTAAACAACTTCATACTCAAAATCAAAGACAATAATAATACTTATAGATTGCTTTTAAAGAAGAGAAACGCGGAAACTTTTAGTCCTGATCGAATTTACCTTAGGGTTTTTCCATTATGGACTCAATTTCACCATATGGGATCGTAAAAGAAGTAGGACCAAGGACATAAGCACCTACCTCATAGGGATTGTAAAAAAAGTATAAACCCTCTTCCGTCAGGGCAAAATTT
>QQUB01000548.1 GCA_008501835.1 Bacteroidota bacterium | reverse complement strand
GCATCGATCCATACATAATCTCCAAGCATTGCCAGGGGCTGTTTGTGATCTTCTACTTCTCCAATAGGCACACTGCCATCCGGGTTAATTCCACCAGATCCCAATCCACCGTTTTCACTCAAACGGAAACGGGAATACAATTCAGTAGAGCCGGTTGAGAACGTTGCTCCTGCCGGAACATCGAAACAGTACTCTACATCAGTAACACCTGCTGCAGGGATCATTACCCCGCCACCGGCGAAGTCTCCGGTATTCAACTCATCAGCACCATTAAAGGCACCGTTACCATCAAAATCAATCCATCCCTGGAGTTTAGCCATAGCCCCGGTGGTGTTCACAACGCTAACTTCCACACAAGCCTGGTTTCCAGGTACCAGAGAGGTTGAGAAGGTTATGCCATCTTCGTCATTTGCACAAGCTGTACCGATTGGCAAACTGGCATTTATTGTATTATTATCATCTCCATCATTCATCAAACCAGCCATTGGTTCTGGCTGACCGTCGAGTTCCGCATCAACACAAGTACCAATGAACAATCTGGGATCAAGTTGGTGTCTTGGTCCGCCCGAACCATCCTCTGTAACATAAGAGTCCGGAAGGTCACCATAGTCATAAACGAGGAATCCAAAGTCAAACGAGTGGTCGTTTTGCCCCGGAGCATTCGTACTCAGCATAATCTGTGCTTCACCACCGGTAAGAGCGGCGTCACTATCACTTCTGTCTGCAAGACCAAGTCCTGCCTGATCAGTTGCTGTAAGTACCATATTGTGCAATGGTCCTGTTCCGATACCACTACTGAATTGAGTAGGAGATATTCTTACCTTATAACTGGTAAACGGCAGTGGCCCCTGAACGGTAGCCGGACCGTTAGGATCCATAACATTGGTATGATTAAAGTAGTAACCACCATTGGCGTCGGTAACAGTTGATGCAATTACATTCATACCCGCATCCAACAATTCCACTGTTACACCAGCAATACCTGGTTCTCCACCGTCCTGAACACCATCCGTGTCAACATCCATCCAGACGAGGTTACCAATTTCAATCGGGGCTGCTACCCCTGCGAGTTCAAGGTCACCAAGTCCATTAGCTTTACTAGGACAAGCATCTGAAGATGAAAGTGTATGACGATCATCAAAAATTTCATATGCTGACCCCGGAACTACTGCACCGGTCTCATTATCAAATCTGATGGTACCACCAGAACGAATCTGAATCGGGTCCAATACTATTGCCACAGCATCTCCACCACCCGGTAATACGGACAATGGTCCCTGAAGTGATTCAGGGTGTACAATATTATCCTGATAGTAATCTGTTGACCCGGGAGCTGTAATAATGGTAAACATATCACAAGAAGGGTCAAGATTTGCTCTCAGCAATTCACCGGCAGATGCATATTCCACTGGATCAATAGCTCCTGCATAATTATTATTATAGATACCGTACTGATGACCTTTTCTATCCAACACCCCGATCAACATATTACCCTGGTCATCAAATTCAATATCAGAAATGATTGGCTCAGCTACCTCACGCTCGTTGGCTGAGAAGTATCTGCTTGGAAATCCAGCTCTGTATCCCCAAGGAATCCAAGGAGCTTCACGTCCATAATCAAAACTGAAATCCAGTTTCACATCAAACATTTCAGTCAATGGGTCAAAGTCATAAACATATCCACGTAATTCATCTCCGATCTGGCTGGCTCCAGAACCGGAAACAGTACCTACAACATTACCATTGATGTCCTGCTGTGAAAGCACAACACCTACATAAAGTTTTCCTCTGTAATATTTCAAACCCCATGGTCTGTGTTCTCCCTGATTAGCAGAGGTGCCTGGATCAGGAATATCCCAACTACGAACGCGTGTTGGCACATCCGCAATAGTAGGTGCCTGAGGATTAATAGGATCAACAAGATCTATTTCGTAAATTTTCCGGTCATAAAGGTTCATTATATACAAATAACGGCCATCGTCAGAGATGTCAATATCTCCAAGCGAAACCTTACCTACCTGGTCACCGGCAGCATAATCTGTACTTGGTGTGTGTTTCCCGGGAGGGAGACCTCTTTCAATATTTGAACCAACATAACCTGTTACAGGACTGGTATTATTACCTGGGTTTGCCGGATAACCTCCAACACTACTATGAGTTAAAATACCAATCGCGTCAAGATCAAGCCAATCTTCGGTTTTATCCGCCATAGGTGAATTTGGGTCTGTCAGGTAAATACCTCCAGGACCCAACGGACCGAAACCACAATGACGACGCATTACAGCAGCAGAAAAGACCTTTTGGGCTTGACGTGAATGGGCGATACCATATAGCGCTCCTACCTCTGCTGTTGTTGCCAACACCGTAGGATCAGGAACACCGGCATTCCCACCGCTATATGAAGCAGGAACTCCTGTTTCAAGGAATTCAAAAGTAACTAACCCAGGCTCCGTCGCTGCACTACCGGCGCTCAACGGATCACCAAAGGTATACACCGGGACAAACATATCCGGGTTGTTGGAAGCAACCCATTGCCCTGGATAGTTTATTGCAAAATTAATATTGGTTTGTTGCCCCTGGATAAACTGAACACTGGTGCCGTAGACACCTCCGTTCAAACCAATGAAGTCAACATCATTGTCCAGGTCGCAACCATACTGATCTGGAATTTCAAATTCCACACGCAGGTTTTCGCCTGGAAGTGCAGCTCTACCACTGACAAGAGTCACCGAAAAATCGTAGGTACCGTTAGCACCTGTTACTGCTTCTCCGATGAGCACGTCTTTAGCAGGAAATGCGGCATTTCCGTAAAGTTTAACTGTAATACCTTCCACACCAGGCTCTGCGCCTGTCTGCAAACCGTCACCGTTAAAATCACGAAAAGCCGTTCCGGACTGTGCCTGAACTGCTGTGATAAAAACTAGCATTAAAACGATAACCGACATCGAGGTTATCATCAATTTTTTAAGCGAACCGAAGGGCGATGATCGATCAACCGCCCCTTCTACAACTGGGGGATGATGATCTTCAATTAGCCGTTCAGTTCTCTTATTCCATCTGGCCTTCGTGTTCATAGTGAAGTCCCGACAGAATCGATAGGTACATCTTTGATTCATGAGAACAATGAGTTTGGTGAAAAATTATGATTTTTAAGATTGTTGCTACCATCAGTGAAAAACACCGGTGCCTTCCTCGACACTGAACATTCAGCATCCAGGAAGGCAGGCATTTCTGATCGGTCAAATCACTCTATGAAGTCGGTCAAACCTCATTGGCACCGATGAATAACTTTTGTCGAAAAGGCTTTCCAATCCGACTTTATAAATAGATTGTTTGATGAAAAAACAAAGCGGAACTTCCCGAACAAGTCCGAGAGTTCCACTTGCAATCATATTTCATAAAACAACATTTACCTAATTAATCAACTCCTTGTAAGTCAAGGAAAAACACACAAATTGGAGCGATTTTATTCTCTGCTGTATCATAGCCTCTGCTACGCTCCGATTTGTGAGATTTAAAATTTGAAACACTAAATATTATTTTCGTCAGTTACCGCTTTCGGAACTGCTCAATACTGGTTGAAATTGACACGCCAGAACTTTTCTGTTTCGACGACCGGATATTTCCCTTTGCGAACGAACTGATTATTCATGTCAAAACTTTGTACTATTGATGCAGGCACTTCAAAGGTTTCGTTGATCACGAAAAGTCCGCGCCTGAAAAATTTCTTCTCGGCTTTCAGACATACCGTCGCTTTTAGAAAATAAAAGCAGAGCTGCCCAAATGATTCATACGTCAGGTATGCAATAGCACTGTCACATGAGGCTGTCATCGAAAGTGTCCGGCTGGTGGCTTCTACGCTGCAGATACCTAACCCGGAACAATTCCTGCTCGACATTCCAAATCTTACTTCCGTTCGTATCCCGTTCAAAACAGGGAATAGGTCACTCGTCGGATTTACCATGGGGGACGCACCCGACCTGAAATCTATATCGTTCATAAATGATCAATCTTTCTATATACCTTGCCTTTTTAAATTTGCTACCTCGGGTGGATACCCATTTTTGCAAAAGATCAAATGCTTGGCGTTCAGGCCTCCCCATATGGTGTGTAGAACAACTGAAAACATTCGTCAGAGCTAAGGGTCAAAAACCTCGGAGGATGACTTATGCCGGAGACGCTCAAAAAGCTTTGGTTGGATCTTATTGTTGTCTCCTGTTTGTGTTGTTCCCGGCTTGCCGGTTGGTGTGTAGTATAGCGGTTGGTTTTCGCCTTATTGAAAACCGTCAGGTTCAAAGTTTATGTGTCGATTCTTTTGACGTTTATTTGCGTGGCGCCAAAGTGTCGATAACTACCACTGAACCTGATTTATTAGTTCTTATTAATTCAACTGCACGGTTGAATCCATGGGTTATAGGTTTCATAGTAATGTCGTTTAACTGTTTGTAAATTTGTTTCGCATTACAAAAGTGAGGGAAAACGACTCTCTCAACAAGGACACTATCCGGAGCTTTGTACTGGTACAAAAAACAGACAAAAAATTACAATCATTCTACAAGTGACTAAAAACCAATAAATTACGATATTATTTTTTTGGCATGATTATAAAAACTGTGACAGTGCCCCAAGTAACACATTGAAAAAAATCACATAAAATAAATTTCATATGTCAAGTATTGTATACCTCATTTTGGCAAATGACAAAACCCTGAATTATGATAAGGAAGAAACTTAGTGGGGGAATTTTAAGGAAGGTAAACCCGAAACATTCAAAGGTCAGGCAGGCAGAAACTCTTTAATTTTCAACTATTTTATCACCAAAGGAAGATGATAAAGCAGGGAAGGTCAAAAAAAAATGAGTCATCTACAACCCTGACAAACGTCAAGATTTGATGACTCATTTCTTCGAAAATTCCAGTTGTATTTATTTTCTGGAAACCTTACCGAATGGGCCTGAGCCCATCCGGAAGGTCCTCAACTCATTATTTAACGAGGATCATTTTCTTAGTAGCAACATATTTGTCGGTAGCAACTGTGTAATACATTGTTCCGGCAGCTCCAAGAGTCTTGGCATCTAACGTCACAACATTGTATCCCTTCATTCCATCCTGGTGCATTACCTGAATAGTTCTTCCGGTAATATCCTGGATAGTGATGGTCACTGCTGCATCTTCCGGCAGGTTGTAGCCAATATTCGTCTCAGCTGCAAACGGGTTAGGTGTATTCTGATATACTTCAAATGCACCTGCTACACTTGCTTCTGTATTGAAACTCATCGCTACATCCAGCAACTCATTTGTTACATTATATGCTTCTGCTATTGTAATACGTGAACCAATACTGATCACTTCACTCAAGTTAGCTTCCAACTGAGCCGTGAACACAAGGCTAAAGAGAATTTCATCTCCTTTCAGTGTTTGTCCGTTAGCTGCATTCCAACTAGATGTGATCATGCCTTCTTCAACGTATGTCAGTCCGAAGTTCTCAGCTTGTGCAACACCGTACTCCATACCTGCAAAGCTCAATGCTGTACGGTCGAAGTTCATAGTGAACTGGTAACCCTGGATCTCATCCAGATCGGCAGCCGTAAAGTGCACAGTATACTGCTCACCTGCTTCCAGTCTCAGATCTTCTGTCTGGAGTGTGAACAATCCATTCACATTACGTTCTTCGATTACGGTTACGTTTGGTGTCGCTGATCCGTTAACATCACCAATCTTCGCTGCGATGAAGTCTTCACTCATCATATCTTCACTCAGGTTGTTGATATTTCTGGACTCAGGGAACTCCTCGTACCAAGGATTCGTAGCATCCGGGAATACATAATCCGCATCCACAAACCTCCAGCTCGTATTGTTCGGGAAGTCCGTGTAGATTCCAAGGATCAGTTTTCTCAACTGGATCATATCCGCTGTAGTGATTGTTCCGGAAGAGTTAACATCCGCTGCAATCATCTTATAAGGGCTATCCAGTATCTGGATTCCAAGAATGTGCTTGGTAATCAATACTAAGTCAAACGTCGTTACTCCGTTCAGTGGATTCTCATCCAGGTGTGGAGTTACTGTGTAATCAAATCCATTCTGTACTACATCGAAGATATAGTTTCCGGATGCGATGGTCACCTCTTCGTCAGAGCTTACTCCACTCAGAAGTACTTCAGCACCTTCTACACCTTCAGCTTCTTCTGTCTGAACTGTACCTGCGATATTCGACAGGATCGGTTCTGCACAGTCTGC
>QQUB01000005.1 GCA_008501835.1 Bacteroidota bacterium | reverse complement strand
GTCACCTGTAATTTGACCTACACATAATTACTTCCTTTTCGGAGAATTAGAATTAATAAATATTTCAAATGCCATGCAAACCACCTACGACATACAAGAAAATAACGGCAAGTTCACCCTGGCCATCAATGGGATCTTTTATAATATCAATGAAATTACCTATTTCATACTGGACAGCATCAAGCAGGAAAATCCCCTGCAACGCGTGGCGAATGAGGTAGAGCAAAAATTTGGGGTATCAGCTTCTGAAAAAGATATAGCGCAAATCCTGGAGCAACAAATCAACCCATTATTTGAAAAACAACACAAAGTACAAAGCGACAATGCCGGATCATTCTGGTTTAAAAAAGAGTTGCTGACCTTTAACCAATACGAAACACTGATAAAACCGATCAGGTTCTTATACAATCCAGTCCTGTTTTGGACACTGTTTTTCCCTGTATTGTTTACCAACCTGTACTGGCTGTTCAATACAGCCCGCCCAACCACCGGCATCGCCGATTGCGGAGCTACTATTGGATTAAATCTCGCTGTATATGGATTCCTATTCCTGCTCATTCTGATTCATGAATTGGGACATGCAGCTTCCGCGCTGAAATTTAATGTCAAAGCAAAATCCATAGGGTTTGGATTTTATTCCATCTTCCCGGTCTTTTTTGCTGACATCACAGGCATCTGGCCTCTGAGCAAAAACAAACGAATGATTACCAACCTGGCCGGGATTTTCATTCAGGGTCTACTGGGGATATTAATTTACCTGGCCTACCGATCAATAAGCGGAAGCGATGGAAACGTTTTCCTCATCAACCTTTTATACCTGGTTTTGATGGCTAACGCCCTGACCATGTTGATCAACCTGTTCCCATTTTTCAAATTCGACGGTTACTGGTGTTACAGCGACCTGTTTAATCAACCCAACCTCGGAAAACGTTCGAAAATATTGGTACTCACAGGCTTGAGAAAGTTTCTGCCAATCCCTTTTCGACTGAATAAGGAACAATTGGAGGCTATGAATTTAAAGAGTATCCCTCTGTGGATTTACACCTTTTTCAAAAGTCTCACTAATATTTTTCTGATCCTTTTCATCGGATCCATAATACTATCGGTAATGAGCAATATCGGCTCAATGGGTAGTTTCTCTTTTAGCACATTTTCCTGGTGTACAGCCAAATCACTGTTCATGCGGGGTATTTTATTACTCATCGTTGGCAGACTGATGTTCAAATACACCAAAGTGCTCTATAAGGTTACCGCCAATTACTTTAAATAATAAAAAATAACAATAAAGATGAATTCAATTATTCAAACCAATCCATACGTTTTAGTTGACAGTGAAGCAAAGGATAAATTGTCCAATAAACTCACAGGCGAAAAAATTCTGTGTGGAGATAAAATCATCGAATTGGTCAATTTCCTGAAAGCACCCAGGGCTTATGAATCCATTGAGCAGGAATTCAGTGAAATCAAGGAACAACTCCCTCAGGTAATTGATGCGTTGTTAGCGAAGAAGTTTTTGTTGAAACCTGACCAGTTGGAGGAGGCAGTGACGACCATTACGCCATGTACGCCACACCTATTCAATTTGCCATTTTTCTCTAAGAGCAAAAAGAATGAAATCAACGATAAAGGGATTGTCTTTGTAGGAGTTCCATTGGGTATTGGTAATAAAACCAATCAAACGGCTTCTTATTACCCAAATGCTTTGAGAAATTACTCCGAAAAATACGGTATTAAACTCAACTCGGGGTCCAACTTCAACGTCAAGTCATTCGGCCCCAAGAATAATTACCAGAACCTGCAAACACTCATTAACGAAGGCCGGTTGTTTGATATCGGCAATATGTTTTTCGACCTCAATGAGTCTCCTGACTTTTGTTATGAAAAAGTGGAATCCATTGCCAGGGATCTTTTTAAGGAATCCGAAAAACAAATTCCATTTTTCGTGGGCGGAGATCACTCCATCTCCTACCCGTTGATCAAAGCAGCTGTGGACGAATTTGGTGATGACCTTTGCGTCATTCATTTTGATGCCCATACAGATACTTATGGTTCCCCGTACAACCAGATCAAACACGGAAAGAAGATCCACCACCATGGAAACTTCCTCACCAAGTGTTTCGAAAACGGCTTAAAACACGCCTACCAGTTCGGCATCCGGGGTATGGTCAATAGTAATCAATCAGACAACAATGAATTCCAGACCATTTACTGGAGTGGAGAGACCAAAGAACTGATCAAGTCCGGCCACCTTTTTGATGAATTGCCAAAGGATAAGAAGTATTACGTGACGTTTGATTTTGATGTACTGGACCCATTGTTCTTTGCCGGAACAACTACTCCTGTCATCAATGGTTTCACCCTCGAAGAATGCCAATACCTCATCAACCATGTGATAAAGGGCAGAGATATTGTTGGTGTGGATGTAGTCGAACTTTACACTGACAAGGGAGATATCGGAGTGACTCACCAGATAGCTATTCAGTTCATTTTAGACTTACTCAATGCTATTGCTTAACTCATGAAGCACGTCAATAAAATATTAAATAAGGAAGCAAAGCAGCGGATCGTATTTCTGAATCCGATGGGTGTGACCTCCCTGTACTGGCTTCAGCATCTGAAGATACAGCAGTACTTTGAAGATCATGAGCTGGTTTTTGTGGACTACCCGGGATATGCGCCGGTACAATACTACCCAGTTGATAGTCTGGAAAGCCTGGCAAAAACGATTTCCGGAGAAGTTCAACAACTGCCGGAAAAACCAACCATGGTCATTGGATTCAGTTACGGAGGAAACGTAGCCATCTACCTGTCTACTTTCATGAATATCGACAAGCTGATCGTCATTGGCACTACGCCTTTCACGAGGAAAGACGAGAGCAGAGGGTATGAATTCATGGAACAGACTCTGGAGGAAAAAGGACTATTTGATTTTTCAAAAGCACTGATTGATTACTGCTACAATAGTTCAGAAAAAGCCACCAATCCCTTTTTGCATCTGACGCTTTATTCTTCCCTAAAGCTAAAGGTTAATCCAAAAGGGCTGGCGCAACAACTCTACCATTTAAAAACCAATGTCGTAGAGAATCCAGCAAAGAAAAAGACCATCCCATTAGTCATTAAAGGCCGGGATGATGCTACCACAACGGATGATTTTCTGGACAGATATGATACCCTTTTCAACGACATAGTTTACCAGGAATATTCGGACACAGGTCATTTTGTACTGGACTTTCAACCCGACGCAATGAATTTGATCAAAACTTACATCAATCAATAAACGATAAAAGATTATGGACCAAAATATTAACACAACGCTGGAAAACAGGAAAACGCTTAAGGAGAAGATCCTTATGCGTGAACAGGAGAAAAAAGCCCAACACGCTACCAAAGACTTCCATTTCCTGTCGGCCAATTTAAGCAGATTTATGCCACATATTCCCCTGGAAGAGCATTGGGATATCTACGTAAATGTGCTGTACACCATGCGGTTGAGAGATTTTGACCTCCATTATCTTTTGAGCCTGACAGATGAATTATCCAACGACAGTGAAAAGACGATCATGGATCCGAAGATCTATATCACCTGTCACCTTGGGTTTTGCAAGGCTTCCATCAGTTTGTTGATGTTAAAAGGTATTTCGAAGATCGCTTTGGTAGTGGATAACAATACCTATGTAAAACAGGCAGAAACCATCTACGCCATCAATAATCGCTTTAGAGAAATGTTCAATCTCCAAAATGAATTTAAGATTGTGAACGTCGAAAAAAGCAATACGGTGGTGGAAATGATGCAGCTCATCAAGCAAGGGTTCTCCTTGTTTGCCTACATCGATGGAAATTCAGGATACAAAGGGGTGTACAACAAGGAAAAAACGATTGATATTCCATTCCTGGACAGCACCATTGCTTCAAGAACAGGATTATCGGCTATTTCCTACTTCACGAGGACACCCATTGTTCCATTGGTTTCCTACTACGACGAGAAGGATTATCCGGTGACCAAATTTTTGGAGGAAATTAAACCAAACGGTGAGAACATCCGCACTTATATGGCCACTGCTACCAAACAGCTGTATAAGATTTTTGAAGGGTATATTTCTGATCATTATGACCAATGGGAATCCTGGTTCTACTTTCACAAATACCTGGATGCGAACACCTTGATGAGTAAAAACGAATCCTTCGACTTGGAGGACATCAGCACCAAAGATTTCCAAAGCAACAAATTCGGGGTTTTCAAAATTGACGGCGATTCCTATTTGTTCAACAAAGAAGCTTACAAGATCTATCCGATCACCAACAATCAATTTGATCATTTAAACCAACTGGCATCATGAAAAATATAATTTTACTATTCTGTTTGCTGATGAGCGGTGTCCTTTCTGCCCAGCAATATGTGGTCAAAGGAACAGTAACGGACGGGAGTGAAGCCATAGGCTACTGCAACATCTACATGGAGAATTCCCTGAACGGAACCTATTCTGACCTGGATGGAAATTTTGAGCTCATGCTCACTCACTCTGATCAACCCGTAAAAATTATTTTCTCCTATGTAGGGTGCCAGAATTATGAATTGGTGGGTACGCCAAAGGAACTTGCTGCAGAAGAAATTTCCATAGTTTTGAACTATGATGCCAGCCTAGATGAGATCGTGGTTTTCGGCGAAAAAAAGGTGGAAGCAGGTTATATTTCAGGACTATCATCCATCGATATCATCACCACACCAACAGCATTGGGAGATGCCCTGGCCGCCATTTCTTCTTCTTTGCCAGGGAACCAGATTGATCCGAATGATGGTAGGTTCTTCGTACGAGGAGGAGACCATTACGAAACAAAGATCTTCGTAAACGACATGAACGTACACACACCATTCAATACCAATGGTCCGAACATGCCCAACCGCGGGCGTTTTTCTCCTTTCCTTTTTGATGGTATGTCCTTCTCAGCCGGTGGTTTTGAAGCGGAATATGGCCGTGCCTTATCCAGCGTGCTTTTAATGGACACCAAAGACGCACCCAAAAAGGAAGAAATGGAAGTATCGGTAAAGAGCGTTGGAATCGATGCCGGGATCAATAAGATCATTACTGATGATTTTTCCTTAACCGCAACAGCAGAATATACCCACCTAGGACCGTACAGAAGTTTGTTCCCTTCCAGATATGAGTGGCATGAAGACTACAATACGTTAGCCGGGGAAGTAAGTAGTGTGGTTAATTTGGGCAATAACGGGACTTTTAAAACTTACAACAAATACGATCAGACACGGCTTGACTATGAGCGATTTGACCTGGGTTTTGGAAGAGATATCAATACCAAGATCTATGAGAATAACTTTTATTCCAACAACGTGGCTTACGTACCTGTCAATGACAAATTCAAACTCACGTCAGGATTCGTTTTCTCCCACAATCAAAGGGATATTTACGGAGTATTCTCTCACGCGGATAACTCTTTTGTTATCGACAAACTGATGCATTTCAAATCAAAAGGGGAATACCATTTTGATGATATCAACCTGAAGGTCAAAGCAGGAGTGGAAGTGTTCCTCAATACTTATTCAATTGATTACACGGATAACTTTACGGAGAATCAATTTTTTGGAGAAATTGACAATCACCAATTGGGATCTTTTGTGGACCTTGAATGGAAACTGGCTCCAAAAATAAAGGTAAAAACAGGGGTAAGATATGACCATTCTTTCCGGATGCAAGAGGATGCTTTCTCTCCAAGAGTACGTTTGGAATATGAGATCTTTCCCAACTTCACAGCTTCTCCATATGCCGGAGTTTTCCATCAAGTACCTCAAAATGGACATTTGATATTTGATTTTGAGAAAAACCTCCAGAGTGAACGAGCAGATCAATACGGATTCAACGCCTTTTGGAAAAAAGACAAGCGGGTTATGTTTCTGGACATTTACAAAAAAGACTACAGTCAGCTCGTAAAGTATGATTTTGAATCGAACGGCACCAACCCTTCCAACTTCAACAACCTCGGAAGTGGATATGCCAACGGACTTGACTTCTTTTTCTGGGATCGCAAGACCTTTAAAAATTTGGAATATAGGGTATCCTATACTTTAATCGATGCAAAACGAGACTACGAAACTTATCCGGGAATTGTATATCCGAGGTTTTATTCAAAGCATAACGCTTCTGCGGTTGTCAAATACTGGAGCGACAAACTCAGAAGCCTGATCAGTGTTTCCTACACTTATTCAAGCGGGAGGCCATATACGAATCCAAACAA
>QQUB01000207.1 GCA_008501835.1 Bacteroidota bacterium | reverse complement strand
AACTATTTAAACACATTGAACAATTTGAACCAAACTCTGTCAACACACTTATGAGAAACTACTTCGTTGCTTGTGGGGTCTTAATTCTGGTGGGTTTGGGTTTTTTGTTTCCCAAAACTGAAAAAATAATCAGCCCTCCGGAAGTAGGTGCTAAAATTGACAGTCTTGACGGTGTATATGTCTATTATAATGGTAAGATCAGCCACGTAAAAGATCGTAACGTTTCCAGCGATGGCTATAATATTGGCCTGCGTTGGCAATGCGTGGAATTTATCAAACGCTACTACTTCGAAGCCCACAATCATAAAATGCCCAATAGTTATGGTCACGCCAAGCATTTTTTTGCCAATGGACTCAAAGACGGCCAAACCAACCCGGACCGAAATCTTCGCCAGTTCTCAAACCCCAGCAAATTCAAACCCAGGCCGGGAGAGATTATTATTTTTGATGGCAATCAATGGAACCCCTATGGACATGTGGCCATTATCTCCAAAGTAGAAAGCAATCGGATTGAAATCATACAACAAAATCCGGGGCCCTATGCCAACAGCAGGGAGTATTTTAATCTGAAAAACCTTGATGATTCATGGATAATAGATGGAAAATCGATCCTGGGCCGGTTAGGAAAATGATCTTTTATTCTTTCAAAAATTCAATAGCTTTTTCCAACTGACTGTCAATACCATTAGATAAAAAATGTGGCTCCAAAGCAACCTCAATATCAGGTACAACTCCCCTACCCTCCAGAATTTCACCTTTGGCAGTCATGGTTTGTTGATTCGGATATATCATAATCGCACCATTAGGTAACGGAACGACTTCCATGGTTAACACCTTTCCAGGAGTCTGTTGCCCCACAATAATGGCTCTGCCAATAGCCTGCAGTCCTCCGGAGAATTCTTCACTTGAAGAAGCACTTAATTCATCCACCAAAATAACCAGCTTACCTTCGAAAGGGATATCCGGCGGGTCCAGATAGACCTCCCGAAGTTCCGTTCTTGACCGGTATTTCCAAAACAGGGTGCGTTGGCTTACGAACTGGCTGGCCAGCGTCCGTCGGGTATTAAAATCACCTCCCGGGTTTCCACGCAAATCAATGATCATAGCGGGCAATTCCCGGGTTTCCCGTACAATACTTACCAGGGTATCTAAAAGCACAGGATGGAAAACGTCAAACTTGACATAAGCAATTTGATTTTCAAAAACCTGCCTTTTCACAGAAGCGTATATTTCGGGCAACCCGGGCATAAAAAACGCCTTGGGGAAACTTCGCTCCTGCATGGTGAGTTTTACTTCCTTTTGAATTCCATTCAGATCAACATATTTAAGTCCGACTGCTGTTCCTGGTTCCCCGTACAAAGACTCCATGATCTTCTGGGTGATCAGGGACCGCAGGTTCCGGTCATTAAATGGAGGTGTCGGAAAAGACTTTCTTTTTTTAATAATGGAATCAATGGTTATTCCGTCAATTTCCAATAACGCTGCTCCTGCCTTCAATCCGGCTTTTTCGGCTGACGACCCGGACTCTATACGGGTAATTACCACTTTATCATTTAAGATCCGAATATCCATTCCCAGGGTTCCGTCAAAAAACAATTGAGGGTCACCAACATCATTGACTTCTTCAGGCGGAACAACTCCCAGGTGAGAGACATTCAGTTCAAAAACCATTTTATTTAAATGCCAATAAAGGGAATCATTCGATTGACAAGATGCTACGAGGGGTTTATATTTTTCATACTGCTCTTTCCAGTCAACACCTCCAAAGTCTGGATCATAAAAATGGTCGTTTACTGTTTCCCAGACTATTTGAAATATTTCAAGGTTTTGTTTTTTCAAATCCTGAGCCTGACAGGAAAGGTTTAGAAAAGCCATACCTGATAAAATGAAGCAGCTCAATTGTAAAATGCGATTGGTAGTTTTCATGTTTTTCATTTTTAACCTTGCGGATAAGTTATCAATAATAAAGCGACCTGAATACCATCATATAACACATGGGCTATCACCAGTGGCAACAATCGACGATACCTGAAAAAGAAAAAACAACTCACCAGGCTTTTTATTCCAATGGTTACCACACCGTATGAACCCTGGCTCCAATGCGTTAAACCAATTAGCGCAGACGTTAGCACAATCACCAAAATCATCCACCCCATTTTTTCAGAAAATTTCCAAAGGGATGTCAGGAGAAACACTCTGATTAACTCTTCATAAAGGGCAATGCCAATCCACAAAACCGGTCCAAAAAACAAAATAAGATATACAGGGTTATCGCGCATACTTAACATAAGGTCTAACATCTCCATATTAGGTACCCGGGTCAGCACACCCGATAGTAAGGGCCGTTCCACTATAAATAACAGGAAATAGGCTGCGGTCAAAGCCAGCCCCCAGAGAATATCCGTTTTCCAGTTTCCTTCTCCTGAATTGAAATCGTTTAGTGATTCCTGCAGGAAATATCGCTTCAAAAGCAGCAATACAATTATACTTCCTCCTCCAAATAACAACGGATATTGGATCAATTCAACTGCCGCAAAACCGGTGGATTGATGAATACGAATCCATATCATTAAGGCAAAGGGAATAAAGACCACGATGGTCAATGCTGTCAGAGATTTTAAAACTTTCATATTGTATCATTTTGCAGTTCAAAAGTCCACTTTTTGCTGCAAAAGCACTGACGGCCTTATCGGGAAGTAAGAAAATTAATGGAAAATCTTAATGTCTCGGCGAAACTCAGCGCTGCCCTGCGGCTCTCTGCGATACAACCCTCTGTGACCACATTATTAATATGATGCTAATTCTATCCTCTTTCCTCCTACCCAGCCACAAAAAAATTGTAATACCAATAGGTGCCCAGGGAAATGGTTTGGTACAGAATTCCGGCAAGGATTAACGGGAGAACCCTTCTGTATCTGAAGAACAAATAATTGGTTGCAAGAAAAACTAAAAACCAGCTGATCACCGTTGCCGGCCCATTATCAATTCTGACCAAGGCACAGATCAAGGCTATGAAGACAATTGATGTCCAACTCCACCATTTACTGTTGCTAAAATCCCATAGGTTATCCAACAAAAATGCTCTTGAAAATGCTGCAAAAGATTCGGTGATCCAAATGAATGGTCCAAGTAAAATGATGGTGTATACCGGATTGGAAAGCATTACCTGAAACAGGGCCATCATTTCATCGTTTTGCCGTTCAAACGGCAACCACCTCCCATAGGAAATCTCCTGGATGCTGAAAACAAAGTAAAAAATGATGAGCAGTAAAAAAGCAAATGCTACATCTAATAAATAACTCCCCTCACCAGCAAAGACCTTTATGTTTTTCCTGAGAAAATATCTGTTCAGCAACAACATAGCCAGGATACCGACCACGGAAAACAACGGATATATAATAAAAACGCTTTTAAGGGAAAAATCAACCGTACCGAATACCTTTTGCCAGATCGACAGCAGGTAAAATGGAATAAGGATTACCAAAATAGCGAGTATGTTACGAACCTGTTTTCCCATTGCGGTATTGTGAAGGTGTATGGCCTGTATTCTTTTTAAAAGCACTATTAAAGGCTGACAAGGAGTTATAGCCCACATCAAAAGCAATGTCCGAAATTTTTAATTGCTTCTGTTGTTGTAATAAAATTTTTGCCTCTTCGATTCGGTAAAAACCAATGAGTTCGAAAAAGGTCTTTTGTTTGTTTTCATTGATCACCTGAGAAAGGGCATGGGTATTGGTTTTAAGTCTTTTAGCCAGCTTTGTCAAGGACAAGGTATTGTCTCTGTAAATGTGCTCTTGTTCCATAAGAAAATCGAGCGCCGACAAAAGTCGTTTATTTTCATCCACATCCAGACCTGTTTTTTCATATTTTGGTGCGGAAGAATTGATAATGTATCCTTTATTAAGAATAATGATCAAAGAAAAATAGATCAGCACGCTGTATAAAACTGCTCCGGCGATATAGGGAAACCCCGCTACTTCATTCAGGAAATAAGCCAGCCAAATGGCCAGTAAAAACACTGCCATTAAATTCAACCGGTTTTTAAGCTGAGTCCTTTCACCGCTTCGATTTTTTATCCTGAAAATAGCCAGGGTTACATAGATCATGTATTGCAACATTATGGTCCGGTAGAAAAGGTGCCAGATCACCCGGTCATTACGGATCTGATCCAGGAAAATCCAGAGAAAAGTAAAAATTATAGCAGGAAGGAAATGAATCACCTGTTTCCACTTCCAGGTAAACCTGGGATCCATTGCAGCTTCGGATAATAAATAGAAAGTTGGGCCGATGGCTAAAAATCCTGAAAGTCCAAGCGTTAATAGCAAATCATGCAAGCCATCGGAGAAAGTCAATAAAATAGACTTGGAAATCCTTAGGGTAAGGACAAATACAAACAGCGCGAATAAGCGGTTGACAAGGCGATTCCCTTTTTTTGAAACCAGCGCAAAAATGATGAGGATAAAACTATTTAATATCCCTATCACACTCCCTATAAATAATGCGGTCTGCATTATGTAAAGGAAAGCAATTTTACTTAAAGTTTCTCAAAATCCTTTTCAGGTCTTTTTTGAATTCATCGAGTTCTTCGAAGGTCATGGTTGTTCCGTTTCTTCATCATAGTTTCTTACAGAATAAGGGGCTTCCCGGTAAAAGGCCAGTTCGTAATCAATATCATCGCCCTCTCCTGATGCCAGCCAGGGCATATCCTTATGTGAATAATCACTGATGGCCGAAGCGGACCAATCCGAAAACTGATCAATGACTTTGTCCAGCACTTCCTTTTCACTGGCTTTCAACTGGGTCAGATCTGATTTCTCCAAAGGCAGATACCGGGTTTGTCCAAATCCGTGATACTCCGTTTTCACCCTTTTCAATTCACCTTCATCAATCATTCGATTTAACAGGGAGCTCAATTTTTGGGGAACCGGTCCATAAGGTAATTTCCGATATCTGGCTCCAGTCATATGCTCTTCATACAATTCATAATAATTGAAATCCGCGAAATACAACAGCTTATATAATACAGTCTCTCCTACATTGGGTTTTCCGGCACAACGTTCCAGAAGATATAGCAGGACATTTTTCATTTTTCCGATCTGGAGTTTGGGAATTGAAATCCTTATTTCCGGTTTTGACTCTACTGTCTCGGTTTCCAGTTCTTCGGTAACCTGAAAATCTTTGGCAAGGAATTTATCCATGGAAAAACCCAGCTCAATGGCCAGCTTTTGAAGTTCCAATACATTCAGGTTACGATTCCCCTGTTCCACCTGTGCCAGGGAAGGTCGGCTAATGCCAATTCGCCGGGATAGTTCTTCCTGCGAAAGACCTTTTAATTTCCTAAATGCAGCAACTCGTTTTCCAATTTCAACCAGTGACAAATTTGTGCTCATTCAATAAATGCTTTTGTTGAGAACAATGCAAAGATAGGGATTGTTTTAAAAACAATCAATACATTGTTTTAATTCAGAACAAAAAATGTTTATTGGAAAAACTATTAAGGTTTCACGCAGATAACGGGGGTTACGCAGATCCAGGCGATAAATAAGCTAATTCATCTGAGCAAATCTGCGTGATCCCACTTAGAGAAAGTCTTTAAAACCTCAGTGACAGGCAACTCAAACCTCCGTCCAGTTTTCTGAATTCGGAAACATCCACAGCTATCGTTTCATACCCGGCATCTTCGATTTTAGATCTTGTTTTTGGAAATCCCGCAGGAACGAGCACTGTTCCATTCACCCAGATACAATTGGCTGAATAAGCCTCCTGTAGGTCAACAGAAATGAGATTAAATTTTTGAAATTTCCCATGGTCCAAAAATTCGCCGGCGGCTAGCAGGTTATTCTGCTCAAGGTAAGAAACACCGGTTTTCAGATGTAACATTTCTTCCAGTTTAACCATGGTGCCTGACATGCCATACCTTTCCAGAATTTCGATTAGCTGTAGAGCACCCGCTTCATTGGTTCTCCCGGACAACCCGATATAATAATGACTACCAACCATCATGACATCACCGGCCTCTAAAGTTCCTGGGGCATTTATGCGTTCTATATTGGGAAAATGTTCCTGTAAAGCCGGTTCGATCAGCAGGATCTCATCTCTTCTGGACAAGGCTCCCGGACGGGTGATTATTGCGCAATGAGGAGTCAGTAAGGCTGCGTCTTCGACAAAAGTTGAATCCGGAAAATTTTCGTCAGCTTCCAGAACGGTGACCTCTACCCCACATTTCTTAAGGGCTTCAACATAGCGGGCATG